>DATJOW010000026.1:0-121010 GCA_035506715.1 Candidatus Acidiferrum sp.
GCCCACGGCGTTGGTGCCGGTCCAATCCGTGCCGATTTCATTCCCTTGGATCACGTTGTTGGCCGTGCCGGAATCGCCAATAAAAACTCCCTCCAGACCGTTGCCGGAAAGGACATTCCCGGCGCCGCCGCTAGGACCGCCGATGAGATTGCCGCCGGCACCACCGAATATGAACAGGCCCACTCCACCATTAGGCAGGGCGACGGTGCCGGAGACGTTCACGCCGACATAGTTGCCTTGGACAACGTTGTTGGTAACGTCTGTACCCGCAAGGAACACGCCGTTGGTATTGCCGGAAATCACGTTGCGGGCGGAAGGACTCGTGCCGCCGATCGTGACGTTGTGCGCCCCGTAAAAAACACCGATGCCGCCGAAGCCGTTGGTGATGGAATTGCCATTGGGCACGGCGTTGCTGCCAGTGAAATCGGTTCCGATGTAATTGCCCTGAATGACCGCGCCCGAATTATTGGCGCCGGCCAGATAGACGCCATACTGCATGTTGCCGGATATGACGTTGCGGGCGCCGGCATTGGTGCCGCCGACGATCGTGTTGCGCGGATCGTTCCAGACGCCGATGCCGCTCGCCCCGTTCGCCAGTTGCGCCGTGCCGGCCGCATTCAAGCCAATGTAATTTCCCCAAAACGCGTTCCCATCGCTGTTAATATCGTTGACAAGGGCTCCGTACTGAAGATTGCCACTGAGGACATTGCGCTGCGTGGCATCGAGGCCACCGATGATGTTGTTGTGCGGACCAAACTGGAGCATGATGCCGGCAATATTGTTCGGCCCGGCGTTGGTGCCGTCGGACTTCAAGCCCAGATAACAGCCCTCCACGCGGTTGCTGACGGCGTCCGAACAAAACAGCTGGACCCCGGCATAATTGAAATTGTCGATGGCGAGCGCCCGCACCGTGCCGTTCGTGCCGTATAAATGCAGGCCGCTGACCGAACCGGCTTCGGACGAAACCTGCGTGCCGTCCAGCGCAATGACCGGATGCCCGGCATAACCCGGCTGCGTGGTGCCGTCAATGACCGTGCCAGGGCTGACAAGCGGCGGCGGTTCGCCGATGAGATAAATCGTAAAAACACCGTTGGCATAATTGGGGTCGGTGTTGGGAATGTTGAACCGGATGGTCGTGCCGGGATGATCGTTGGCGTAGTAAATCGCCCCGCGCAGGCTGCCGGGTCCCCCGTCAGCCGTCGTGGTGACGACGTTTGTGAGCGGCGTCGCCGGGAGACCGTAAAGGTGCGCGGCCGCCGCCCGGTCGCCGATGCTCAAGGCCGGGTTGCCGATCTTGTGATAGTACTTTTGGTAGGGCGGCAGCGGATCCAGGGAATCGTAACCCGGACCGATGCTGAAATTGTTGGGATAATAGTGCATCACCGATTCAAAGTCATACGGGCCGAACGGCGTGGAGTTGGAATCGATGTCAAAAGCGGCTTCGCCGTTGGTACCGCCGATGATATTGTTGAGGTTAATGACGATGTAACTGTTGCGGTCGGTGCGCTGGTGCTCATGCTGCAGGCCCAGGAGATGCCCGCCTTCATGGCACATCAATCCGCGGGCCAGCCCGTGCAGCATCATGGTCGCCGGCGTGCCCAACAGACAGAAGCCGCTGGCGGAGCCGTCGTTTGTGTACTGGAGAAGCACATAATTGGTTTGATTCGTATAGGGAACGAACTTCACATTGGCTGCCAGTTCCCACTCGCGCAAGCCGGCCAGGATAACGGATTTCTGCGTGCTGGTGATGGGATAATTGGTGTCAAAGAGATAAGGCACCGTTCCGCCGGGCCAGAAGACGTTGCCCGGCGACACGCCTTGGAAGTAATTGGCCGCCCAAATTGCCGGTGCCGCAAAAATCCAAGTCAGCCACAGGAAGCGTGGCCGAAATGGGCCTCGCCGGCGCGGAGGACCATAGCCATGGGCAGCAACTTCCGACTGAACCACCACATCTGGATTATAATCAACGTGAATTGTTTATGCAAACACAGATTATGATGGCCGAAACCGGCCCTGGCCGGCGGCGGGCGGCGAGCTCTGCGGGGGCAGGGCCGGCGTGTCCCGGCAGCCCCGCCTCAGGCAAACGCCTTGGGCAGCATGGCGGGTGGCCCCACCCGGCGCTCGTAGTCGAGGATGATGCGGACGGCTTCCGCGGGGTTGTCAGTGACCTTGAAAAGGTTAAGGTCGCCCGGGCTGACATGCTCGTACCGCTCCTGCATTTCGGTCTTCATCCAGTGCACCAATCCCCTCCAGTATTCGCTGCCGAACAGGATCAGGGGAAATTGCGGAATCCGTTCAGTCTGAACAAGGGTCATGATTTCGAAGAATTCGTCGAGCGTGCCAAAGCCGCCGGGCATGTAGATGAACCCGAGGCTGTACTTCACAAAGCAGACCTTGCGGGCGAAAAAATAATGGAAATGCAGCGGGATGTTGGCATAGCGGTTGCCGGCCTGTTCCTGCGGCAGCTCGATGTTGAGGCCCACGGACTTGCCGCCGCCCTGCGCCGCCCCCTTGTTGGCGGCCTCCATAATTCCCGGCCCGCCGCCGGTGATGACCGCCAGCTGGTGTTTCGCCAGGCCCCGGGCGATCTCGTGGGCGGCACGGTAATACTTGCTGCCGCGCTTGGCCCGCGCCGAACCGAAGATCGTCACCGCCGGGCCGACTTCGGACAAGGTCAGAAAGGAATCCACAAACTCGGACATGATGCGGAAGATGCGCCAGGGATCCTCGCGCATGCGGAAGGAGGTGTCACTCATGGCCGGAGGATAATCCGGCCCGAAAAAGGAAACAAGGCGGGGGAATTCACCGCCTGAAATGAAACAGGCCGGGGAAACGGAATTCCCCGACCCGTTGGTTTCGGTTCCTCAAGAGCAACCGAGGCTCTCACCGCAATTCAGGCACTTGTAGCACGCGCCGTTGCGCACGGCCACGTGACCGCAACTCGGACAGGTCGGCGCGTCCTGCTGGAAATGCGCCACGGAGTCGCTCAAATTCTTGACGATGCGCGCCGGCCCGGGCCGGCGGGAGCCGCTGCCGGCGACGGGTTCCTTCACATTCATCACCTCGGGCTCCTCGGCAATGGCCAGTTCACGCACCGGACGGTTCACTCTTTTTTTTTCCTCCTCGAGCAACCCGGGGATGGCCAGTTCCGGTTGGGCGCGATTGACCGCCGCGCTTTCGCGGTAGCCAGGTATGAATTGCAGCGCCATCCAGCGGAAGACATAGTCGGTGATGGACGCGGCGTTGCGAATATCCGGGTTCTTGGTGAACCCGCTGGGCTCGAACCGCTGGTGGGCAAATTTCCGGACGAGGGCGTCGAGCGGCACGCCGTATTGCAGCGCCATGCTGGTGAGCGTGCCGATGGCATCCATCAGGCCGCCGATGGTTGAGCCTTCCTTGGCCATGGTGATGAACAGCTCGCCGGGCTGGTCGTCGTCAAACAAGCCGACGGTGAGATACCCCTCATGGCCGGCAATATCGAATTTGTGCGTCACGGCCTTCCGTGTGTCGCACAATCGGCGCCGCAGCGGTTTGCCGGATTCGGCGCGCAGGGCGATGACTTCCGCCTCCAGTTGCTTGATTCGGCCGTCGAGCGCGGCGTTGCCGGCCGCCGCCGCCTTGTCCCCAGCTTCACTGGTCTTCCTGGTGTTCAACGGCTGGGAACGCTTGGAGCCGTCGCGGTAAATCGCCACGCATTTCAGCCCCATCTTCCAGGCCTGGACATACGTGTCGCGAATTTCCTCGACCGTGCTTTCGTTCGGCATGTTGACGGTCTTGGAAATGGCGCCGCTGATGAACGGCTGCGCGGCGGCCATCATCTTCAGGTGCGCCAGATAGTGGATGCTCCGCTTGCCGCGGTACGGCTTGAAGGCGCAATCGAACACCGGCAGGTGCGCCGGCTTGAGTCCGCTGGCGACCTTCTGCTCGTTCTCCTCAACATCTTCAATCGTATCGAATTTTTCGATATGGGCAACAATCGCTTCGGATTCCTTAGGCTTGTAACCCAAGCGGCTCAGGGCATCGGGCACCCCGCGATTGACAATCTTCAACATGCCTCCGCCAGCCAGCAGCTTGTATTTCACCAGCGCAATGTCGGGTTCGATCCCGGTCGTGTCACAATCCATCAGGAAGGCGATGGTCCCGGTGGGGGCCAGGACGGTGACTTGCGCGTTGCGGTAGCCATGCTGGCGGCCCTTGGCCAGGGCGCTTTCCCAGGTCTTGCGCGCCTCGTCCTTGAGATAACCAAATTCTGAGCTCGGATGAATGTTCTCAACCGCGTCGCGGTGCAATTGCATGACGCCCAGCATGGATTCGACGTTGTCCTTCGCCAGCGGCTCGGCCACGTGCGCGCACCGGGCATCTCGGTAGCCGGGAAAGGGGCCGACGTGCGCGGCAATGTCGGCGCTCTGCTCGTAGGCGTGGCCGGTCATGATGGCGGTGATGGCCCCGGCCAGCGCCCGGGCCTCGTCCGAGTCGTAGGGCAGGCCGTAGCTCATGATGAGCGAGCCCAGGTTGGCGTAGCCCAGGCCCAGCGTGCGAAAGCGGTGCGAGTTCTCGGCAATCTCCTTGGTCGGATAGCTCGCATTGTCCACGAGGATCTCCTGCGCGCTGATGAAAATGCGCACGGCCGCCTTGAACCGTTCGACGTCGAACTTGCCGTCGGCCCGCTTGAATTTCATCAGGTTCAGGGACGCAAGGTTGCAGGCGGTGTTGTTGATGAAGACGTATTCGCTGCACGGGTTGGTGGACTGAATCGGCTCGGTGCCCTTGCAGGTGTGCCATTTCTGGATCGCGCCGTCATACTGCATGCCGGGATCGCCGCAGGTCCACGTGCCCTCGGCAATCTTGTACAGCAGTTTGGCCGCATCCTTCTTTTCCAGCGGCTTGTTGGTGGTAACCGTGCGGGTCCACCACTCCTTGCCGGCCAGCGCGGCCTGCATAAAGGCGTCGCTGGCACGCACCGACAGGTTTTCGTTTTGATACATTACGCTGCCGTAGGCGTCGCCGTTGTAAGACCCGTCGTAACCCTGTTCGATGAGCGCCCAGGCCTTCCGCTCTTCCTTCTGCTTGGCATCAATGAATTCCTCGATGTCGCCGTGCCAGTCCCGCAACGTGTTCATCTTGGCCGCGCGGCGCGTTTTGCCGCCGGATTTCACGACGTTGGCCACCTGGTCATAAACCTTGAGAAAACTCATCGGGCCGCTGGGCCGGCCGCCGCCGCTGAGCTTTTCCCGGGCGGAGCGGATGGGCGACAGGTCGGTCCCGGTGCCCGAACCGTATTTGAAGAGCATCGCCTCGCTGTGCGCCAGGCGCATGATGCTTTCCATGTTGTCCTCGACGGACTGGATGAAGCAGGCGCTGCCCTGGGGATATTCGTACTGCGTGCTGCTGCGTTCGGCCTGGCCGGCCTTGCGGTTGTAAAACCAGTTGCCCCGGCCGGAATTTTTGCCGATGCCATATTCGTTGAACAGGCCCACATTAAACCAGACGGGCGAATTGAAGGCGCCGTGCTGGTTCAGGCACAGCCACGTCAGTTCGTCGTAAAAAACCTCGCCGTCCGCCTTGCTGAAATAGCCATCGGCCACCCCCCAGTCCGCAATCGTCCGGGAAATGCGGTGAATGAGCTGGCGCACCGAGGTCTCCCGCTCCGGGGTGTTTTGTTCGCCGTAAAAATATTTGGAGACCACCACCTTGGTCGCCAGCAACGACCACGATTTGGGCACCTCGACGTTGTCCTGCTTGAAAATGACCTTGCCGGCGTCGTCGGTGATTTCCGCCGTGCGCCGGTCCCACTCGACTTGATCGAATGGCTTGACCTTCGCCTCGCTGAACACGCGTTCGACGCGTTGCGGTTTTTTTGCCGGAACCGGATTGTTCTTGAGGTTGCGTCCTGCCGCCACTGCCGCCGGACGGCGCCGCCCCTTGTGCGAAGTGGGAACGAGCATCTCTTCGCGCGCGTCAATCATGAATTTACCTTTCGCGGCGGTTGAAATTGTTTTTCAAACAAATCACCCGACTGTCTTAAACCAGAAGAACAGTCGGGAAAAATTCTACGTTTCACCCAGCTTCGAGGCTTTCGCCAACCGCCCATCTCAGAGCGAAACCCCATTTAGTGGGCAACGTCGCGAGCCTATACCCTACCTATTGTGGTGACAAGAAAAATTTTCAAAAAAGTTACGAGAACGATATTCCCAAATGAATTCAACCCAATCACTGCGTCACTGTTGTGTTGCCGGCAACTTATTCGCCGCGGTGAACAAAATATTTCAACGCTATTTTTTTTTGCGCGGCTTCGAAAATTTTTCGGGCGGTTTGGGACGCGAATCCTTGAATCGGCGGATGGGCGCCACCGTTTGCGGCCGCGGTTTGGGCACCAATACCACCGGGCAGCCTTCATAGCCAAACGCCCGGCGCATCTGGTCGCCCAAATATTTTTTGTACGGCTCGGAAAACAGCTCGTCGCGGTTCACGAACAACAAAAAAGTCGGCGGCGCCTGTTTCACCTGCGTGGCATAGAAAAATTTCAAGCGGTGCCCGGTCGCGCTGATCGGCTGCCGGCGCTCCACGGCGTCGCGCAGCGTGCGGTTCAAAATCGCCGTCGGAATTTTCTGCTGCAATTGCGCCGCCACGTACCGCACCGCCTCCAGCAAGCGGTCCAGATTGAACCCGGAAACAACCGACGTAAAAATCACCGGCGCGTAATCCAGGAAAAAGAGCCGTTCCTGCACCCACGCGCCGAATTCGCCCAGCGTCGTCATTTCCTTCCCCTGCCCTTCGCGCCGCTCCTTCCGGTGGCGCCGCCCAATCTCCTCCTCGCGTGCCCGGCGCACGCCTTCCGCCACCAGGTCCCATTTGTTGACCACCACAATGCAGGCCTTGCGGGCTTCCACGATTTTGTCCGCAATCTTCTTGTCCTGCTCAGTGATGCCATTCTCGGCGTCCAGCACCAGCACGGTGATATCGCTGCGGCCGATGGAATCCACGGCGCGCTGGACGCTGAAAAATTCGACCGAATCATCCACGCGCCGGGCCTTCCGCATGCCCGCCGTGTCAATCAAAACGTATTTTTGTGTGGCAGCGACACCTCCTTCGCCACTGTCAACCTTCACCTCGAAGGGCACATCCACGGCATCCCGCGTGGTGCCCGGCACCGGGCTGACGATGACGCGCTCGGAATGAGTCAGCGCGTTGATGATGGAGGATTTGCCGACATTCGGCCGGCCGACGATGGCAAGCTTTAAAGTGGGTGAGTCAGTAGTTAGTGGTTGGTAGTCAGTAGAGGAATCCTCCGGTCCAGCGGCATCGCTACTGACCACTGACTGTTGACCACTGACTGCGGGTAGCAGGGCAATTGCTGCATTCATCAAATCTTCAACCCCGCCGCCGTGAATGGCGCTGACCGGAAAAATCTCCTCGAAGCCAAGCTGGGCGAATTCATCGGCGCTGGCCTCGTCCCGGCTGGTGTCCACCTTGTTGGCCGCCACCATTACCGGTTTGCCGCTCCGGCGCAGCTTTTCCGCGACTTCGCGGTCCAGCGGCATGACGCCCTCCTGCGCGTTGACAACCAGGATGATGACGTTGGCGGATTCGATGGCCAGATCCACCTGCTCCATCGCGGCGCGGACGATGACGTCGTCCGCCTTTTCGCGCCTCAGCAGGCCGATGCCACCGGTGTCCACGAGCGTAAAGGCGCGTCCGCGCCACTCGGCCTCGGCGCTGATGCGGTCGCGGGTGACGCCGGGCTGGTCGTGAACGATGGCAATGCGCCGGCCGACGATGCGGTTGAACAGCGCGGACTTGCCGACATTGGGCCGGCCGACAATGGCGATGTAACTGGACACAAAAAGAGGATGAACGAATTCGGTGCGGTGCAAAAGGCAAATGATGTTCTCGCATGGCGCAAGTGCAGAATGGGGTGGGTGGGGCGAGCGTGGCGCGTTGCCGGCGAAACGCTGTTCGGGCCGTTTTTACATTGACGCCGATGCCGAAAAAAGTTCTACTGTCTATGCTGGGTCAGGCTGTTGCCGGTCCGGCGTTCTTGCTGCTGTGAAAAAGGCGCAAATGTTCTTCCGTTTGGTTCTCGCCGGGTTCCTGTTCGCTGCCGCGGCCGTGCCGGCAATCACCTTCACCACCGACACCGCCATCACCCCATTCGACACGACTTATGACGGAGCGGACGTTGTCATCAGCAACTGCGTCGTGACTGTGGACGGGCCGCATGCTTTTGCGAGTTTGCTGGTTGCGCCAGGCGGAGTGCTCACGCATTCCTTCTGGCCGGGTGGGCAACTGGTCACCACGTACTCCGTCACGAATGAACCGCAGGTGCTGAACGGCACCAATCCGGCAACCTTGCTGCACACGAACATCTCCTCGCCGCTGGTGGTGACGGATTCCGGTCAGACCACGACATATTCCAACGGCGTGGATTATGCGCAGACCAATCTGCCGGACGGCACGACGCAAATCCAGCGGACGGGTGCTTCCGCCATTCCCGACGGCGCGACGGTGCTGGTCAGTTACAGTTGGAATTACGTCACGGCGGCGGGTCTGCACCTGACGGTCACCGGCGATGTGGCCGTTGCCAGCGGGGGCAGCATCAATGCCCATGGCATCGGCTATGGTGGCGGCCTGGGCCCGGGTAGCGGCTCCATTTCCGGTGGCGCATTTTATGACGGTTCGGGCGCCGGTCACGGCGGCAGCGGCGGGATGAGTTCCAGCAACGCGCTGTGGGGCGGTTGCTATGGCTCGCTGTATCAACCCGTTACACTGGGCAGCGGCGGCGGCGCCAGTTATGCGGGCAGTGGCGGCGCCGGTGGTGGCTCAATTCAAATTGTCGCGGGCGGCAACGTGAACATTGACGGCACGATTTTGGCCAGCGGGTCGGATGCCACCAACAACCGCGCCGGTGGCGGGGCCGGCGGCAGCATCTGGATTGCGGCCGCCAGCGTGAGCGGGACCGGCAGCGTCACGGCTAATGGTGGCACCGGCGCGCCCCTGCACGGCGGTGGTGGCGGCGGCGGGCGCATCGCAATCCAATGCGGCACCAATAATTTTTCAGGCACCCTGACGGCTTACGGCGGCGGCGGCTGGCAAATTGGGGGCGCGGGAACCGTCTTCACTCAAATCACCGGCCAGACCGGTCGGCTGGTCATGGACAACGGAGGTCACGCCAGCGTTTATTCCACGGTCTCATTGCCGATATTGGCGGATGTCATGATCGGCGGCGGGGCCGCCGTCGCGGCGGCCGGCCAATTTAACGCCAATAACCTGGCCATCGCCACCAACGGCATCCTGAGCGGCCAATTGCAGAGCAACCTGGTCGTAACCGTTGCCAGCAATCTGACGATTCAGGCCGGCGGATCGCTCTCGATCGATGGCTGCGGCGAGGTTCTTGGTAACGGCTCCGGCTCCGGTCATTACTATTACAACGGCACTTACTATTTCAGCGGGGGCGGCGGTTATGGCGGCTCCGGCGCCGCTGCGACGGTGACGAACGCCACGGGCGGTTCCACGTACGGTTCGCAGACGGCGCCGACCTCGCTGGGCAGCAGCGGCGGATATTACCAATCGGCGCTTGGCGGCGCGGGCGGTGGCGCGGTGCAACTGACCGTGGCCGGCAATTTGCAGGTGGATGGGACCCTCAGCGCCAATGGTTTCAATGGAGTGGGCATGGGCGGCGGTGGATCCGGCGGCAGCGTTTACATCAATGCCGCCGCGCTGGCCGGTTCCGGCACCATAACGGCAAAAGGTGGTGATGGCGCCGCTGCCTACGGCGGCGGCGGCGGCGGCGGACGAATCGCCGTGGTCGTGAATACCAACCTATTCGTCGGCAGTATTAGTGCTTGGGGCGGTGGCGGGGCGTACTGGGGCGGAGCGGGAACGATTTTCCTGCAAAGCAGCAACGGCCTGACACAATTGGTTCTGGATAATGCCGGTCATGTCGGCGCCAGCACGCCAGTGCAGTCCGTCACCACGGCGAATCTCCTGGTGCAGAATGGCGCTGTTGGCATGGCCAGTTCAGCGGTGACTTTCAGCGGTCTGTGGGTGGGCTCGAACGCATGGTTGCTGGCGCCGTCCGGCAGCACGAGCGGGAGCTTCACCATCAATGGCGATGCGATGTTTGCGGCCGGGGGTGGATTCTTCGCCGATGCCGCCGGTTACGGCAGCGGCTCGGGCTATGGGTCCGGATCCTACTCGTACAATTCTCCTTATCCCGGCAGCGGCGCCGGGCACGGGGGCATCGGCGGATCCGCCGTGACCAACCTGGCCGGTGGTGTCTCCATGGATTATGCCGACACGCCTAATGCTCTGGGTGCGGGCGGCGGCGGTTACTCGCCTTATTCCATCGGCGGCAGCGGCGGCGGTTATGCGCGGATGATCGTCTCCGGCACATTGCAGGTGGACGGCCTCATCACGGCCAACGGCTACAACGGCAGCGGCCTGGGCGGTGGCGGCGGCGCGGGTGGTTCCATTTATCTGACGACCGGCACATTCGCCGGCGGCGGCGCGATTACGGCCAATGGCGGCAGCGGCGCGAACGGCTTGGGCGGAGGCGGTGGTGGCGGCCGCGTTGCCGTCTACTTCAATTCCAATTCATTCGCCGGATCCATTTTGGCGCTGGGCGGCAGTGGCGCGCAATACGGCGGCGCCGGCACGATCTATTTCCGCACCAATACCACTGGTAAAAGCGTGGTCACTCTGGACAACGGCGGCCATATCGGCGCCGCCTCGGGAATTTTCGCCAACCCCACGGACATCGTGTTGTGCAATGGCGGCGGACTCAGTTACCCGAGCGGAGGCACCATAGGCTTCAGCGGCAATCTGCTCCTGGCCAGCAATGGCTGGATGGTTCTCTCCAACAGTTGTTCGCTCAATGCCAGCAGCGTCACCATCCTATCGGGCGGCAGTATCATCGCCGACCAGGGCGGGGCCGCCGCGAACCTGGGCACCGGCCATGGCGGTTACTATAATTATTGGCCGTATCCGGGCGGCGGCGGCGGCCATGGCGGATTTGGCGGGATGGGCGCGTACACCAATTACAACTCCGCTGCCGGAGGAACAACCTACGATTCCATCACCACACCCGGTTCGATTGGCAGCGGCGGCGGCGGATACACCGGTTACTCATTTGGGGGGAGCGGCGGGGGCGCTTTACAGATGACCCTCTCGGGGCCGCTGCGCGTGGATGGCATCCTTTCGGCCAACGGCGGTGGCGGCTCCGGCAATGGCGGAGGGGGTGGCTCCGGCGGCGCCCTTAAATTGAATTGTTCGGTTCTGTCGGGCAGTGGCTCCATTACGGCTAATGGTGGCAATGGCGCGGTTGGCATCGGCGGCGGCGGCGGCGGCGGCCTGATCTCCGCCAGTTTTACGTCGAATTGGTTTACCGGCACTTTGACCGCTTACGGCGGCAATGGCGCGAACTATGGCGGTGCGGGCACGATTTGTCTCCTCACCAATGGCCGTCCCGGGCAGGTCATTGTGGACAACGCCGGCCACCGCGCCACCAACACCTCCCTGTCTACGGTGGTCAATAATATGAGCCTGGTCCTCCGCAACGGAGGCGTGGCCATTCCCAACTCTGCGTCGTTGACGCTTTACCGACTGCTTATTGCCTCCAACGGCTGGCTTACAGCCGCAATGCCCGGCAATCCCTATGCCGGGACGATCAATCTGAGCGTCGTTATCACAGCCACCATCCAGGCCGGCGGTGGTGTCATCGCCGATGCTACCGGCAATACGCAGAATAATGGCACGGGGCGGGGCAACTACTCCACTCAGTATCCATGGTACCCGTGCAGTGGCGCCGGTCACGGCGGTTACGGCGCCCTCTCGTTTTCCAATCTGGTAACCGGCGGAACCACCTTCGATTCCACCACGTCGCCCGGGAGCCAGGGCAGCGGGGGCGGAGGCTATCCCGGCGGTTCCATTGGCGGCAACGGCGGCGGTTCGATCATGCTGATGTGCGGCGGGCTGCAGTTGGACGGCATTATCTCGGCCAACGGCGGCAATGGTTCCGGTTCGGGCGGCGGCGGCGGCGCCGGTGGCAGCATTAGACTCCTCTACTATTCACAACCCGGTGCTTTCACGGGTTCCGGCGTCGTCTCGGCCAATGGTGGCAACGGTGCGTTGAACATCGGCGGTGGTGGCGGCGGCGGACGCATCCGAATTGAATTCGATAATCCTGCCTTCACTGGCAGCGTTTCCGCCTGCGGGGGCGGCGGCGCGAACTACGGCGGCGCCGGCACCATCTATTACCGCACCAACTTCCAGAGCACCGACCTGCTCGTCCTGGACAACGCCAACCACGCCGGGACTAATACCACCTTTGACTCAGTCAACGTGGACGTCACTATCCAGAATCGGGCAGTTGGACTCCTGCCCGCTTCCTTCTGGTCCCCGCACAACGTCCTCGTCCGCAGCAACGGCATCCTGACTGCCTCCGCCAGCACCGGCCAGCGGACCGTCTCGGCCAACAACATCACGATTGATGCCGGTGGGAGTTTTACGCTGGATGGCTGCGGCTATGGGCCCGCGTCCGGCACCGGGTTTGGCTACAACGGAACCATTCGCGGCGGCGCCGGCCACGGCGGCTACGGCGGCGGCAATCCGATGGGCTGGGGCGCCGCCTATGACTCGATCCTGTCACCGAATACCCCGGGCAGCGGCGGGGCTACGTTCGGCTCGCCCGGCGGGCTCGGAGGTTATGGCGGCGGGGCTTTGCTGCTGACGGTCAATGCGCTGACCGTCAGCGGTCGCCTGTCGGTCGACGGACTCGGCGGCGGTGCCGGCGCTGGTGGCGGCAGTGGCGGCAGCCTGTACGCGTATAATCTGGCCAATCTCGCCGGCAATGGTGTCATCTCCGCCAACGGCGGCCCGGCGACGATCGCCGGCGGCGGCGGCGGCGGCGGGCGCATCGCCCTCGCCTGCACCGCCAACAACTTCACCGGCCAGTTTTCCGCCGCGGGCGGTAGTGGGCCGTATCCCGGCGGGGCCGGCACCATCTACACCAGCGTTTCCGGTCTCCGCACCCTGCTCGTGGACAACGGCGGCAGCAGCGGCACCAACACGCCGCTGTCGAGCGCTTACTCCCTGCCCGCGGCGCCTTTCAACCTGAATATTGTCGGCGCGGCCAGCGTCGTGCCGCTCACGCCGCTGCCGTTGCTGAGCAATCTGACCATCAGCGCCGGCAGCGTGCTCACCATGCCGTCCGCCCAATCCAATCTCGTCGTCGCCGTGCTCCACAACGCAAACCTGGCCGGCAGTTTGAATGCGAATTACCTCGGCTTCAGACAAACCAACGGCCCCGGCGCCGGCGGCGCTGTCGCCAACAAAGGTTCCGGCGGCGGCTATGGCGGTGTGGGCGGAGCATCCTCTTCCGGCGCGCCGGGCGGGACAAATTACGGCTCAGCCACGCAACCGGTGGATTTCGGCAGCGGCGGCGGCAACGGCGCGAACACTGCCACCGGCGGGTCCGACGGGGGCGGCGCCCTTCGTCTCAGCATCGGCGGCGCGTTGAATGTGGACGGCGCCATCAGCGCGAATGGCAACGGCGGCTGGCAGGACGATTCCGGCGGCGGCGCCGGCGGCAGTGTCTGGATCAATGCCGGCACGCTTTCCGGCACGGGAACCCTTTCCGCGTCCGGCGGTAATGGGGCCCCGTTGGGCGGCGGCGGTGGCGGCGGCGGGCGCATTGCCATTTATACGCCCACCAACAATTTCGTCGGCGCCACCAACCTCAGTGGCGGCAGCGGCGCTTTGCCCGGTCAGGCCGGAACTCTCTTTCTATCGAGCACCTTTTCGGCTTTCCAAATCGTTTCCCAGTCGCCCGCCGGCGTCGTCTCGAACACGGCGAGCTATATGGACCTGAGTTTCAGCGAAGCGGTGGATCCGGCTTCGGTTTCGGCATCGAACTTTGCGCTCGTCACTCCGGCGGGAACGCTCACGCCACCGAATTTAAGCGCCGGCGCTACCGGCCCGTTCACCGTGCGCGTCAGTTTCCCGGCCCAGAACCTGTTGGGCGATTACACGCTGCAGGCCGGCACCGCGCTCACGAACATCTTCGGCCTGCCGCTGGCTCAGGCTTATACCGGCACTTTCACCCTGTCGCTGCCGGCTATTTCGGGCACGGTCACCGACACGAATGGCGCACCCGTCGCCGGGGTGTTGCTGCAGCCGGATGGCGGGCTGACCGGCGTGACCACGGACACGAACGGATATTATTCGCTGGGCGTTCCGCCCGGCTGGAGCGGTTCGGTGACACCGGCACTCGGCAGTTTCATGTTCGTGCCCGGCTCGCTCGCTTATGCCAACGTCAGCAGCTCCGTGACCAATCAAAATTATCTGCTGGTTCTCACGGTGGCCCCCGACCTCGCCTGCACTCTGAACGGCACCAATCTTTCGCTGGGGTGGTACGGCATTCCCGGGGTGACCTACCAGGCCTGGTGGTCCACGAATCTCGTGGACTGGCAGCCGCTGGGCGGCACGCTGGCGGGCACGAACGGCCCGATGCAGATGGCCCTGCCGTTCGGTCCCGATCCCGCGGCTTTCTTCCGTGTCGGCGCCACCCATTGACGCGATTCTCAACTTGTTTTCGGCGTTTTTCCGGTATAATTATCTGAGCGCCGTCCGCATGAATCCGACCGTCGTCATTATGCCGACCTACAATGAGCGGGAAAACCTCCCGCGCATGACCGAACGGCTGTTGAAGCTGCCGGTGCCGGTGGACCTGCTGGTGGTGGATGACAATTCGCCCGACGGCACGGGCAAGCTGGCCGATGAACTGGCGGCCCAACACCCGGAGATTCACGTGCTGCACCGCGCGGAAAAGAACGGGCTGGGCCGCGCCTACATCGCCGGGTTCAAATGGGCGCTGGAGCGCAAATACGAATTCATCTTCGAGATGGACGGCGATTTTTCGCACAACCCGGACGATGTGCCCATGTTCATCGAGGCCACCAAGAACGCCGACCTGGTGCTCGGCTCCCGTTACAAGGGCGGCATCCGGGTCATCAACTGGCCGTTGAAACGCCTGATGCTCAGCCGCGGCGCGGGCAAGTACGTGATGTGGGTGACCGGCATGCCGTTCACCGACCCGACGGGCGGCTACAAATGCTTCCGCCGCCGGGCGCTCGAGGTGCTGGATCTCGACACCGTCCAGTCGAATGGCTACAGCTTCCAGATCGAGATGACCCACCGGCTCTGGCGGCAGGGTTTCCGGATCGTCGAGGTGCCGATCATCTTCACCGATCGCGCCGAAGGCCACTCGAAGATGTCCGGGCACATCGTGTGGGAAGCGCTCTGGATGGTCTGGAAGCTGTGGTGGCAGAACGGCCTGCGCCGCCGTCCACACCCGCGCTGAACCAGGATTTGCCAAAATCGTTGTATCAGCTAAATTGACGGTCATGATTAGCTTGATCGTTGGCACCAACCGTCCGGGGAGCAACACGCGCCAGGTGGCCCGGCACCTTGAGGAATTTTACGCCGAACAAAAAGTCCCCCTGCGCGTGCTCGATCTCGCGCAACTGCCGCCGGAAATTTTTTCACCCGCCGCTTACGCCGAAAAACCCAAGTCATTTCAGCCGTTCGCCGACGCGGTGCTGCAGGCCGACGGATTGCACGTCGTCACGCCCGAATACAACGGCGGCATCCCCGGCATCCTCAAATATTTCATCGATATGCTGAAGTTCCCGGAGAGTTTCGAGCGACGCCCGGTGTGCTTCACCGGCTTGGCGGCGGGGATGTGGGGCGCGTTGCGGCCGGTCGAGCAACTCCAGGCCATTTTCGGCTACCGCAATGCCTACCTCTATCCCGAGCGCGTCTTTCTCCCGCAGGTTTTCAATCTGCTCGACGACGCGGGCCGGCTCAAGGACGCCGAACTGCTGGAACGGCTGAAAGCCCAGGTCAACGGTTTCACCGATTTTGTGGAGCGGCTGAAAAACGTCAAGTTGCGCGGCACCCGAACCTGAATTTGATTCCCCAACACAAAAACCAAAGGAAATTCATCATGAAAATCCGTCACTTCATCAACCTGCTCGTCACCGGTTCCCTGCTCCTGCTCACGGCTAAGGCGCTGGCCGCGCCGCCCAAGACCGGCGATCCGGCCCCGGCATTCAGCGGCCAGGACCAGGACGGCCAGGCCGTGAACCTCGCCGACTTCACCGGCAAAAAAATCGTGCTGCTCTATTTTTATCCCAAGGACAACACGCCGGGGTGCACCAAGGAAGCCTGCGGCTTCCGCGACCGCCTGGGCAGCCTGCAAAAGGACAACGTCGAGGTCATTGGCGTCAGCTTCGATTCCGCCGCGAGCCATAAGCAATTCATCGCCGAATACAAATTGAATTTCCGGCTGTTGCCCGACCCGGATGGAAAAATTGCCGATGCCTACGGGGTGCGAATCCAGGGCAAAAACATGGCAAAGCGGGTCAGCTTTCTCATCGGTCTCGACGGTAAAATTGTTCATGTCACCGACTCGGGCGACCCGGACAAACATTTCAGCGAAATGCAGCAGGCCATTGCCGGCTTGAAAAAGCAGTGACCCTTTAATTTGACAGCCGCCGGCATGTGCCGGCTCAAATCTTGTTGGACTTTTCCTTGAATTCAGAGCCGACTGGCGTCGGCTGCTACTTTTTGAAAGGGCCATTTGCGCGATCCGAATCTCCGGACGGGATTCGAATCGCTGCTCGTCAAAACCGCCGCCGACCGTTAGACTGGCCGCCGTGCAGTCGTCGCTGAACAGCGGCTTTGTGGCGAAGGCGCAGGCGTTTCTCCAGCATCACTGGCGGCGCGCGCTGCGCTGGCGCGAGAAGCTGGTTCTCCGGGAGGAGGCCTTCCACCTGGTGCTGGCCGGCTTCGTCGGCGTCATCGGCGGCCTGGTCAACCTGCTTTTTTACCACGCGGTCCATCTGATTCAGCCGGGCGATCCGGTGGAAGTGGCCGGCCGGTTCAGCGACTGGGAACGGATTCTGGTTCCGACCGCGGGGGGACTGGCTGCCGGGTTGGTGTTGTTTTTGGGTTTCCGGCTCGTGGGACCGCAGGGGTCCACCAATCTGCTCGAGGTGGTGGTGGCCGGCGACGGCCGGCTGCCGTTCCGCACGGAACTGGTGAAGACCCTTTCAGCGATCATCAGCATCGCCACGGGCGCCTCCATCGGACGCGAAGGCGGCATCACGCAACTGTCGGCCACCGTGTCGTCCAAGCTCGGCCAGATCGCCCGCTGGCCGCCTTATCGGTTGCGGCTGCTGGTCGGCTGCGGCGCGGCTTCGGGCATCGCCGCCGCCTACAACGCGCCGATTGCCGGCGCGGTGTTCTCGGCGCTGATCGTGCTGGGCAATTTTTCGATGAACCTGTTCGCGCCGCTGGTTTTTTCGTCGGTCATTGCGGCCATGGTGTCGCGGAGTTTCTTCGGGATTGAGCCCTGGTATAAAATCCCGCCGTTTCCCTCAGCCACCTT
Organism: Candidatus Acidiferrum sp.; assembly: GCA_035506715.1. GTDB lineage: Bacteria > Verrucomicrobiota > Verrucomicrobiia > Limisphaerales > UBA11358 > UBA11358. The sequence continues at coordinate 17,450 of DATJOW010000026.1, forward strand.
GCCGCAACTGCCGTGGTTTGTGCTGCTCGGCCTGCTCTGCGGCGGGGTGGGAGCGCTATTTCTAAAATTGCTGCGCCTGGGCGAAACCCAGTTCCGGAAGCTGCACTGGCCGGTGTTTGTACGGCTGCCGCTGGCGGGCCTGGCGGTGGGCGTCATCGCCATCGGCTTTCCCGGCGTCTGTGGCAACGGCTACTCGGTCACCAACAGCCTGCTGCACGAGGAATTTCTGGCCCGGGCGCAACCGCTGTTGTGGCTGGCGGGGCTGTTTGCCGCCAAACTGGTGGCCACGGCGGTAACGGTGGGCGCCGGCACAGTGGGGGGCGTATTCACACCCACCATGTTTGTCGGCGCCGGCACCGGCGCGTTGTTTGGCGTGGCGTTGCATGAACTCGGGGGCTCGGCCGGCGGGGTGCCGACCGGCGCTTTTGTGCTGGTGGGCATGGGGGCGGTGCTGGCGGCCACCACCCGGTCGCCCCTTCTGGCGATGATCCTGATTTTTGAGCTGTCCCTGGATTACTCGCTCGTGCCGCCGCTGATGCTCGCGTGCGTGGTATCCATCCTGGTGGCACGCCCATTGCACCAGGAGTCGGTGTACACGGAACACCTGCGCGTCAAAGGGCTGGCGCTGGGAAAGGAGACCAGCCGGACGGGGGCCGTCATGGAGCAGACGGTCGGTGATTTCATGCGGGCGCCGGTCCCGCCGATGCGCGAGAACACGCCGTTCCGGGAGATCGCCAACCGGTTTCTGACCAACGCCAATAATTTTTTGCCCGTGGTGGACGCGCGCCAGCGGTTGCTGGGTGTCGTGGCGCTGCAGGACCTCAAGGAATTTCTCAACGCCCACCAGGACCTGGGAGCGGTCATCGCCTATGACGTGATGCGTCCTCCGCCGCCCTGTCTCACCCCCGACCAACGCCTGCTCGAAGCGCTGCCCACGGTGCTGGCCAGCGAATTGCGCAATGTGCCCGTCGTGAACAACCCGGGCGAAAACCGGCTGGTCGGGGCGGTTGTCCGCGCCGAGATGCTGGCGGTTTTCTCCGAAGCCATCGCCGCCAAAAGCGATCCGGCGCGGTGAAATATCTTTTTTGGCCGGCGCCCGCCGCCTAAACTGGACGGGTGCCCTGTAAGGCTGGCGACCAGTTCACCCTGACCATTGACGACATCGCGTTCGGCGGCGAGGGCGTTGGGCGCGTCAATGATTTCGTCGTGTTCGTTCCCTTTGTGCTGACCGGTGAAACCGTCGAAGCGGAGATTACCGCCGTCAAAAAGAATTTCGCGCGGGCAAAATTGCTGCGCGTTGTCCATCCCTCGCCGGAACGAGTCGCGCCCGCCTGCCCGCACTTCGGCCAGTGCGGCGGCTGCCAGTACCAACATGTGGATTATCCGGCGCAACTGCGTTTGAAGCACAAGCAGGTGGCCGATTTGTTTGAGCGCCTGGGCGGGTTTGACCCGGCCCGGGTCGCCCCCGTCGCGTCGTGCCCCCAGCCCTACGGGTACCGCAACCGCATCATGATTCGGAGCCAGTGGAACAAGCCGGAACAAAAGCTGAACATCGGCTTTGTGCGCTGGGATTGCGGGCTGGTCGAGGACATCCGGGAATGTAAAATTGCCGAGCCGGCGCTTAACGAGGAGATCCGCCGGGTTCGCGCCCACCCGCCACCCAAAGGCGGCATCAAGGTTGTGCTGCGCGTGCCGCCGGAGGGCTGGGATGTGCCGCCGGACTCGTTTTTTCAGAACAACACGTTCCTGCTGCCCGAGTTGGTGGCCACGGTACGCCGGTTTCTGCAGGACAGCCGAGCCCGGCGGCTGGCGGATCTGTATTGTGGCGTCGGCTTTTTCGGCATCGAACTGGCGGACGCGGTCGAAAGCTTCGTGGGTGTGGAATACGACCAGCAGGCCATCCGGGCGGCCCGGCGCAACGCGGCGGCCCGACACATCACCAACGGCGAGTTCCGGGCGGCGGCGGTCGAGGAAGTCCTGCCGCAACTGGTGCAGCAGACTCCCCCGGAACAGACCGTCGTGCTCTTGGACCCGCCGCGCAAGGGATGTCGGCCGGAGACGCTGCAATTGCTGCGCGCGGCCCGGCCGGCGCAAGTCATCTATATTTCATGTCATCCGGCAACCATGGCGCGGGACTTGAACATTTTGTGCGACGGAGGTGTCTTTGAGTTGGCGCGGGTGCAGCCACTGGACCTGTTCCCCCAGACGCAACACGTCGAGTGCGTGGCCGATTTGCGCGGCGCACAAAGGCTTGCCAAGACGCGCGGTATGGATTCAACTGAAAAGACGCAATGACGACCCGAACGCGAATTGATCCGCGCAGGCTTTTTGTGCCGCGCTTGCTTCCCTGGTTTCTGGCCGTCGCGGCCTTCGTGGTTTACGGGCTCACCCTGAACCGCTCGGTTTCGCTCGCGAGCCTCAACGCAGTGGCCAAAATTTCCGGCTGGACCTGGGTGCCCGAATTGAGCAACCCGGTTTCTTTCCTGATCACATACCCTCTCCGCTGGCTGCCGGCGACGCAGATTCCGCTGGCGCTGAACCTTTTCTCCGCCTTGTGCGCGGCATTGACGCTCGGCTTGCTGGCGCGGTCGGTGGCGCTGCTGCCGCATGACCGGACGGAGGCGCAACGGAAGCGCGAGCGGAGCGATTTTTCGTTTCTGACCATCCGGAGCGCCTGGTTGCCACCCGTTCTCGCCGTGATCGTCTGCGGCCTGCAACTGTCTTTCTGGGAAAATGCCACGAATTACACGGGCGAGATGGTGGACCTGATGTTGTTTGCGTTTGTGATCTGGTCGCTGCTCGAATACCGGCTGGACGAACGCGAAGGCCGTCTGTACCTGGCCGCTCTGGTGTTTGGCGCCAGCCTGGCCAATAATTGGGCGATGCTGGGGTTCTTCCCCGCCTTCATTGCCGCCCTGATATGGATCCGCGGCCTGCGCTTCTTCCACTTGCGATTTCTCCGGCGCATGCTCCTGGGCGGGCTGCTGGGTGTCGCTTTCTATTGGCTGCTACCGGTGCTGGCGGTAACGTCGGGCAAGGCGCCCTTGACCTTCTGGGAAGCGATGAAAGCCAACCTCGCGCCCCAATTTCAGCTCCTGAAACTGCTGTTTTTCTGCTGCCTGCACCCGCAAGCCCACCTGGAATATGTGGCCTTGCTGCTGGCCTATCTGTTGCCGCTGATCATACTGGCCGTCCGCTGGGGAACATCGTTCGGCGATCACAGCCCGGTGGGAACGACGCTGACCAACTTTCTTTTCCATCTGGCCTGCGCCGCTTTTCTGGGCTTTACCCTCTGGATGGCCTTCGACCCGCCTTTCAGCCCGCGGTATCTCAGCCGCGAAAACCCGCTGCTGCCGTTTTATTATTCGCTCCTGACGCTTTATTACCTGGGCGCTTTGAACATCGGCTATTTCAGCGGCTATTTTCTGCTCATTTTCGGCACGGCTCCCACCAGCCGTCTATCCAATCCCCGGCCCGAACCGCTCCAATTTTTAAACCCGGTGGTCTTCGCCGGGCTTTGGCTGCTCGCGGCGATCACCGTTACCGGGCTGATTTATCGCAACCGCCCCCAACTCCGGGAAATCAACGATGATACCTTCAAAACGTATGCCTCTTTTGTGACCACGAATCTTCCGCGCTCGGGCGGCATCATGCTGAGCGATGACGTGAACCGGCTGTATTTCGCGGAAGCCGCCCTGGTGCGGGAAGGCCGGAGCAGGGACTGGGTGCCGGTGGATACGCGCTCGTTGTACTGGCCCAACTACCTCCGCTTCCTGCACGCCAAATATCCGCAGCGCTGGCCGGAAATGATGCCGGCCAGCGAAACCAAGATGGCCACGCCGATGGGACTGGTTACCGCGCTGAACATCCTGGCCAAAACCAACGCCCTGTTTTATTTGCACCCGAGCTTTGGCTACTATTTCGAGCAATTCTACCAGGAACCGCACGGGTTGGTTTACCAGTTGAAACCGCTGCCGGAAGGCACGCTGTTGCCACCCCCGCCTGACCCAAGCCAAATCGCCGCCAACGAGCAGTTCTGGTCGGCGGTGGCCGCCCAGACCTTCCCGCCCATCGAACGCGCCGTGGAACCGCCCGACCCGAACGCGCCGCGCAGCCGGGGCGAGCGCCTGCTGGCCCGATTCCATGTGCCCCGCGAACGCAACCACAACGCGGTCGCCGTCGGCGCCTATTATTCGCGCAGCCTGGATTTCTGGGGCGTACAATTGCAGCGGGTGAACGAATTGGAAAAGGCCGCTGTCTGCTTTGACCGGGCGATTAAAATCAACCCCGACAATGTCGTCGCCCAAATCAATCTGGCCTTCAACCAGAACCTGCGCGCCGGCAAAACCGTGCCGGTGGATCTGTCCCGAACCACCAGCGACCAGTTCGGCAAGTATCGCGACTGGCTGGAGGTGCTCAGCGCCAACGGGCCCTTTGACGAGCCGAGTTTTTGCCTGGCGGAAGGCCTGATCTATGCCGCCCAGAACGGGTTCTATCGCCAAGCCGTTGCCCCGCTCACGCGCGTCCGCGAACTCGTGCCGGACAATCTGCCGGCGCGCCTCTGGCTGGGCCAGATCTACGCCATCTGCCGGCAGCCGGACCGGGCGCTGGAGGCCTTGCGGGACCCGCTCGAACAGCCGGAAAAATTTTCGCTCGCCCGCACGAACCTGACTGAGATGAACCTGATCCTGGCCACGGCTTATTTCCAGAAAAACGACCTGGCCCAGGGCACTCGACTGCTCGACGCCGAAATCGCCCGCCATCCGGCTGATGACAACTTTCGCAACACGGTCGTGCAGGTTTACGTGAGCCACAACCTGTTCACCAACGCCCTGGCGCTGGTGGACGACAAGCTCCGGAGCGCGCCCGACGACCCGCTCTGGCTGTTCAACCAGGGCTATCTGCTGATTCAAGTCAAGGCCTATGACGAGGCCATTGCCGCCTTGACCCGGGTGCTGGCCATCCAAACCAACAATCACGATGCGCGGTTCGATCGCGCCATCGCCTGTCTCAACAGTGGGAAGCTTGAGGCCGCCCAGGCCGATTACCGGATCCTTCAGCAGACTCTGACCAACTCGATCCAGGTGGCCTACGGATTGGGCGAAATCGCCTGGCGCCAGCGCAACACCAACGAGGCGGTTCGAAATTACCGCCTCTATCTGGCCAACACGGATACCAACACCGATGAAGCGAAGGTCGTGGCGGAACGGCTCCGCGAACTCAAAGGCCATTCACCTTGACACGCGCCGATGCGCGTTACCCACATCATTACCCGGCTGGTGGTTGGCGGCGCGCAGGAAAATACCGTTGCCTCCGTGCTCGGCTTGCGCCGGATCCCGGGGGTCGAAGTCCGGTTGATCTCCGGCCCGACCACCGGCCCCGAAGGTTCCCTGGAACCGGAAGTCACCCGGGTGCCCGGGTTGCTTAACCTCGTGCCGGAACTCGTGCGCCCGGTGCATCCGTGGAAGGACTGGCGCGCGCAGCGGCGACTGGAAAAAATGCTGCGCGAGCAACAACCCGATATCGTCCACACCCACAGCGGCAAGGCGGGCATCCTGGGCCGGCTCGCCGCCCGCCGGGCCGGCGTGCCGGTGATCCTCCATCACATCCACGGCCCGTCCTTTGGCCCCTTTCAAAGCGCCGCCGCCAACTGGATCTTCGCCTCCGCCGAACGCCACGCCGCCCGCGTGACCACCCATTTCATCTGCTCCGCCCAGGCCATGACCCGCCGCTATCTGGCCGCCGGCATCGGCCGGCCGGAAATGTTCACCCGCATATTCAGCGGGTTCGTGGTGGAGCCTTTTTTGACCGCCGCGAATGACCTCGCGCTGCGCCGGCGGCTGGGCTTTGATGAAAACCATTTCGTCGTCGGCAAAATCGCCCGGTTGTTCAAGCTCAAGGGCCATGCCGACCTGCTGGCCGCCTTCCGGAAAATTCTCCCGCAGGTTCCCCACGCCCGTCTGCTGCTGGTGGGGGACGGCGCCTTGCGGGGCGAACTCGAGGACCAGGCCCGTTCGCCGGCGCTGGCCGGCAAGGTTGTCTTCACCGGGCTGGTGCCGCCCGGCGAGGTTCCCCGTTACGTCGGCGTCATGGATTGCCTCGCCCACCTGTCCTCCCGCGAAGCGCTCTCCCGCGCCCTGCCGCAGGCGCTGGCCGCCGGCAAACCCGTGGTGGCTTACGACTTCGACGGTGCGGACGAAGTCTGTCTGGAGAACGAGACCGGCTTCCTGGTGCGCACCGGCGATATTGACACCGTCGCCCAACGCCTGGGGCAACTGGCCGGTGACGCGGCGTTGCGCGAACGCCTCGGGCAACGCGGACGCCAGTTTGTCCGGGAAAATTTTGACGTCGAAAAAATGGTGGATGCCATTTACGGTCTCTACGTGAAACTGGCGGCTCAACCGGACCCGGCAGCATGAGTTTTCCCTTCAATTTTTTCTGCGCGGCCTTCGCCGCCGCGTTGGCGACGACGCTGCTGGCGTTGCCGCTCTGGCGCCGCTGGTGCCAGCGCTTGAATTTGGTGGACGATCCCGGCGAGCGTAAAATCCACGAAACGCCCGTGCCGCTGGCCGGCGGGCTGGCCGTGCTGACCGGCCTGTTGCTGCCGCTGGCCGCCGGCGCTGCGCTGCTCAAACTCAACCTGGATGTTGCCGCCCACACCTACCCCATCGCTCATGGTCTGGAACGCCGCGGGCTCGAGCTGGCGGCGATCGCCCTGGGCGCCTTGATCATGGTCGGCCTGGGCGTGCTGGACGACCGGCACGAGCTGAAACCGCTGCCGAAATTCATCGGCCAGTTTCTGGTGGCCGTGCTGGTGGCCGTGGCCTGCAAACGCATCACGCTCTTCGTCCCCAGCGCGGTGTTCAGTTACGCCATCACCATTCTGTGGGTCCTCACGGTGGTCAACGCCTTCAATTTCATGGATAACATGAACGGACTCTGCGCCGGGTTGGGGGTCATTAGCGCGTTCCAATTCGCCGCCCTCGCCGCGGCCGACGGCCAGTATCTGGTGGCGCTGATTGCGTTTTTGACCTGCGGCTCGCTGGCCGGATTTCTGCCCTACAACTTTCCGCAGGCCCGCGCCTTTCTCGGCGACGCCGGCAGCCATCTGGTTGGCTACCTTCTCGCCGTGCTGGCCATCCTGCCGCACTTTTATACCCGGCAGAATCCGCGACCGCTCGCGGTGATCTCCCCCCTGCTGGTCCTGGCCGTTCCCCTGCTCGACCTCGGGTGGGTTGTCTTTCAGCGCGCGCGGGCCGGCAAGCCGTTCTACGTCGGCGATACCAATCACCTGTCGCACCGGCTCGTCCGCGCGGGCTTGAGCCGCACCCGCGCCGTTCTGGTGATCTGGCTGGTTGCCGCTGGCGTGGGGTCCCTCGCCTGGCTGCTCTGATCACGTCCTGAACCGCGGCGTTCGACCCGCGCGATTTGTTTCTTGTTCCGCGCTCCCGATCGCGTAATCGAAACCGGGAAAACCGAGGACCCGCTGGAAGCGGCGGGCGATCGGCACAACTATTGCCGCGCCGGGCTTTCGCGATTAAACTCGGCCCGTGAAACTGCTCTTCATCGGCGACATCGTGGGCCAGCCGGGACGCAACGCGGTAAGAATTCTGCTGCCCCAACTTCGCGAACAGCATGCGCTCGACTTTGTCATCGCCAACGGCGAAAACTCCGCGGGCGGCTCCGGCATCACTCCTAAAACCGCCGAGGAAATCTTCTCCGCCGGCGTCGACGTCATCACCAGCGGCGACCATTTGTGGGACCAAAAGGAAGTCATGGAACTGCTCGCCAACGAAAGGCGCTTTCTGCGTCCGCTGAATTATCCCGCCGGAACGCCCGGCCAGGGCAGCGGCGTTTTTGAAGTCCCAACGTCCGGAGCCCAGGGCCAAAACCCGCTTCGCATCGCCGTGTTGAACGTGCAGGGCCGCACGTTCATGCCTGACCTGGAAAACCCCTTTCACGCCGCGCGCGCCGAGGTCGAACGCCTGCGCCAGCAGACCAAAATCGTCTTTGCGGATTTTCATGCCGAGGCGACCTCGGAAAAGATTGCGTTCGCCCGGTTCCTCGACGGCCGGGTGAGCGCGGTGGTGGGCACGCACACGCACGTGCAGACGGCGGACGAGCAAATTTTCCCCGGCGGCACGGCCTATCTGAGCGACGCCGGCTTCACCGGCCCACACGAGAGCGTGCTGGGCCGCGAAATCGAGCCGGTCGTCAAACGTTTTTTGACCAACATGCCGCAACGGTTTGAAGTGGCCAGGGAACGTGTTTTGCTCCACGGCGCGGTGATCGAGATTGACGGCGCCACCGGCAAGGCACTGAACATTCAGCGAGTGTCAAAGGCGGCAATCGGTTAGGTACCATGAATGAAAGCGAAAGCACGGGGGCCAAGCTCACGCTCGTAGCTGTGCTTGGCTTTTGGGGTTTGTGCTGCTTCTCGTCGGCCGGAACTGTAATAAGATCCACCACAATTCGCCCGGCGCAATTCAACCTGACTGATATTTCGGCTGTCGAATTGGTTTTCACGGAAGAGCATGACGCCTTGTTGCCGGTGCTGAAGGTACATACCTTCAGCAGCACCGCAGCTCCGGGCAAGGATCTGCTTTATATCAACGGCACGTGGACCGACTTGAAAGAGCATGGATTTCTGTTAAACACGTTTGAGAGGGGCGGCCAACTTTACGCGGTTTTCCAGGGGCAGGCATCGGATGAAATTACCATTCAAAAGGTTCAACCCAGCGGCGGGCTGGTTAGCACAGGCAACATCGAAGGAGAATTGATCAAGCTTTCTCCGCCGGGATGCCTGAATAACCTATTACCGGTTCAAGAACGCAATAGTTCTTACTATCTGTTGACCGGGCGCTGGGAGTTTCCAATCAATCCTGGCGAATTTCTTTTTGATTTGGCGTCGGGCGGACACGGTGTCTATTACGTGAAACCATTCATGACCGAAGTTCAGGACGGGAAGCCCGGCAAACCCCAAAAGTTGTCTTACGGTGGCACGAGGGACGAGACCTTTTATGTTAAACGCGTATGCCAAAGCGGAGACTGGGTGCACTTTTTAGGTTTTCGTCAGGCAGAGAGACGCGCCTGGGGCCCGCGGGAAATAGAAGCCACGCCAGTCATTCTGCATCACGTCGCGTACGATTTGAAAAACAGGAAGGTTATCCAAACCAGTCCTATCTACACCAATTCACCTAGAAGTGAAGCCGACGGGAATATTTGGTACCGGTATGACTACGGGGATTTTTCCATGGATGCCGAAGGAAAGGATGTTTTTGTCGCCTTCGTCTGGGCGAAATTTTCTCATCCGGCGAACCAAAGTTTCACCGAAGAAAAACACATCGAATCAAACATCCTTTATTGGGACTGTCGCCAGAACCAAGCCGGCCAGGTTGAGAAGATCACCGGCGGATTTCTTCCCGTTGTCAGGGCCGACTCGCTCGGTGATGTTCATCTCTTCTATGTCAACACCAATGCAAATCTCATGCACAAGGCAAAGCGAAACGGCGTCTGGCAGAAGGAGGATGTTTTGGTAAATCGAGTGGAGGCAAAGCCCTATTTCGGCACCATCGCGGCGGCATTTGACAAGAACGACAATCTGCACGTGGTTTATCCCTTAAACGGCAATCTGGTTTATGCGGTGGCAAAAGTGGATTAGTTCATCACCGTATCGCTGTTCGGTTTGACGCCACCAGGTCATGCTTGCACGATACGGTCAACCGGTTTGGCAATGACTTCTACCAGCGTCCCACGGAGCGCTATGCTGATTTGATCACAGTGACCGGCAAAAGTCCGCGCCGATACCAGTCATTGAATTTTCCGGTGTTTGGTGCAAGACTGCTGGCGTAATGCGAATCCTCGCCCTCGATCATGGAACCAAACGCGTCGGCGTGGCGGTGAGCGATGAAACCCGAACCATCGCACAACCGCTAGATTACATTCCCGCCGAGCCGTTCGCCGATTTTCTGGCCCGCTTAAAAAAGTTGCTCGTGGAAAAGGAGATTGACCTCGTCCTCGTCGGCCTGCCGCGCAACCTGGACGGTTCCTACGGTCCGGCGGCGCTCAAGGTGCAGACATTCGTGGCCGCGCTGAAGGATGCCCTCGCCGTTCCCATCAAAACCTGGGATGAGCGACTGACCTCGGCGCAGGCGAACCGGATTTTGATCCAAGGCCAGGTCCGCCGAGACAAAAGGAAGGAGAAGGTGGACAAAATGGCCGCGGCGATTTTGCTGCAAAGTTACCTGGACGGAATTTGATTCGCCGCAGAGACGCAGAGAACACAGAGTTGAATTTAGAATGCTTTCTCCGTGCGCTCTGTGTCTCGGTGGCAAGAATTCATTTGAAAAATACTAAACTCAAGTTGGTCATCGCCTACGACGGCACCGCGTACGAGGGCTGGCAGGTGCAACAGACCGGCACGGGCGTGCAGGAAAAGGTCGAGTCGGCTTTGGCAAAACTGTTCCCGAGCCGGCCGCGGCTGCACAGCGCCAGCCGCACGGACACCGGCGTCCACGCGCTCGGCATGGTGGCGCATTTTGAGGTTCCCGGCGCCGAATTCAAAATGTCCACGCCCAAACTTGCGTTGGCGCTCAACGCCTGGCTGCCGGCGGACATCCGCGTGGTCTCGGCCGCGCGCGCGCCGAAGGATTTTCACGCCCGGTTTGACGCGGCCGGCAAGCAATACCGCTATTTCGTCTGGAACCACACGGCCATGAACCCGCTGCTGCGCCACCGCGCCTGGCAGGTGCCCCGCCCGCTGGACTTGCGGGCCCTGCGCGCAGCGGCGCCGTTGTTTGTCGGACGACACGATTTCAAGTCATTCGCGGGCAGCCGGAATTACGAAATGAAATCCACCGTGCGCACGGTGCGGCGGTGCGACATCAAAAAATCCGGCCCGCAACTGACGTTCATCATCGAAGGCGACGGCTTTCTTTACAAGATGTGCCGGGGCATGGTCGGCACGCTGGTGCAGATCGGCCTGGGCAAGTTCCCGGCGGACGAAATCCGGCGGATGCTGGCGAAAAAGGACCGGCGCGTGGCCGGCATGACGGCCCCGGCGCACGGGCTGGTGTTATGGAAAGTCTTCTACCGGCCCAAAGCCCAGGGCGTAAAGTCCAAAACCTGAACCGCGATGCACATCGTCCTGGTTGAACCGGAAATCCCGCCAAACACGGGCAACGTGGCGCGGCTGTGCGCGGCCACGCGGACGACGCTGCATCTCGTCGAGCCCTTCGGCTTCAAGCTCGGAGACGCGCAGCTCAAGCGCGCCGGCATGGATTATTGGCAGCAGGTCGAGTGGCATCGGTGGCCGGGCTGGAAGGCCTTTGAAGAAAAGTTGCCGGCGAAGGCGCGACTCTGGTTCATCGAGTCCGGAGGTCTCAAGATTTACAGCGAGGTGAAATTTGCCCCGGACGATTACCTGGTGTTCGGGCGTGAGACGGCGGGCCTGCCCCGGCAACTGCTGGAACAGCGTCGCGAGCACTGGCTGCGCATTCCCATGTTCAATACCCAATCCCGTTCGCTGAACCTGTCAAACTGCGTCGCGCTGGTGCTGTTCGAGGCCTTGCGGCAACGGCAATTTATGGGTGAGATTTGAATGCCTTCAAAAAGGGTTGCGGGCTTTTTCCAGATGGACGCGGGCGCGGTTTCTCGAAACAATCTTGCGTTATGAGCCATTTGACACTGCGCCGGCCATCGCGCCGCCGGGTCGCCAAGGCGGCCGCGTATCGTAAATGAGCAAATCCGGAAATTTTCGGTGGGTCATCTGTGCCCTGCTCTTTTTTTCGGTCGCGATCAATTACCTTGACCGGCTGGTGATCGGCATTTTGAAAAGTCCGCTCAGCGAGCAACTGGGCTGGAATGACAGCGACTACGGCAACATCGCCGCTGCGTTCTCGTTCGCTTACGCCTTCGGTTACCTGGTCGGCGGCCGGTTGACGGACCGGCTGGGCGTCCGACGCGCGTTGCCGCTGTTTGTGCTCTGCTGGAGCGCGGCGGCCATGGCCCACGGGTTGTGCGGCTGGATTGGAGTCGCGGAACAGTTCCGGTTGCAGTACCCGTGGTTTTCGTGGACGGAAAAAGGGCTGGTGTGGCTGACGGTGGCCATGCCCATGACCGCGGCCGGATTCGTGCTGGCGCGGGTCGTGCTGGGCCTCGCGCAGGGCGGAAATTTCCCGGCGGCGATCAAGACCGTGGCCGAATGGTATCCGGTGCAGGAACGCGCCCTGGCCACCGGCTGGTTCAACACCGGCACCAATGCCGGGGCCATTTTGTGTCCGATTCTGGTGCCGTGGATCTTCCACTGTATCGGCTGGCAGGCCACCTTTTATGTCACGGGGGCGACGGGCTTCATCTGGGTGGTAGCCTGGTGGCTGCTCTACGAAGCGCCGGAGAAACATCGGCAGCTTTCGCCGGCGGAACTGGCCTACATCAAAAGCGGGCAACCGACGGTGGAAGCCAAACCGGTGAAAGTGCCGTGGCTGGCGCTGCTCGGCTACCGGGCGGTCTGGGCGTATGTCCTGGCGGGTATTCTGGCCGCACCAGCATGGGGATTCTACCAGTTCTTCATCCCGGATTTTTTGCAGAAGACTTTCCGGCTTGATCTGCAGGCGACCGGCAATTGGACCGGACTCTTTTTTGCCATTGCGATTGTGGGCGGCGTGGCCGGCGGCTGGCTGGCCAAAAAACTGATTGATCGCGGCTGGAGTCTTAATGCGGCTCGCAAGATTTCCCTCCTCGTCTGCGCGCTGGCGGTAGTGCCGGTGTTCCTCGCACCCTTTGCCGGGAGTGTCTGGCTTGCGGTGCTGATCGTCGGCATCGCCGGCTCGGCCCATCAAGGCTGGTCGGCCAATTTGTTCAGCCTGGTTTCCGACACCATGCCGAAGGAGGCCATCAGTTCCGTGGTGGGCATGGGCGGATTTGTGGCCTACTTCACCGGCGGTTTTGTGAATGCCATCACCGGCTATATCCTGCAAAAGACCGGAAGTTATGTCTGGGTTTTTGCCTACTTTTCGAGCATGTATGTGCTGTCGCTGATCCTGATCCAGTTACTGATTCCCAAAATCAAGCCTCCGTCCTGACATGATGCCTGCCACACCTCTCCCACCGCACCCTCCGTCCGCCGCCGGCGTAACCCCCGGTGCGTATCCTTGGGTGCCCGACCAGGGCGACGGCACGTTTCGCAATCCGATTCTTTGCGCGGATTACTCGGACCCGGATGTCATCCGGCACGGCGAGGATTTCTACCTGACCGCGTCGAGCATGAATTGCACGCCCGGCCTGCCCATTCTGCACTCGAAGGATCTGGTGAATTGGCAGCTGATCAATCACGCGGTCAAAAACCTCCCCCACCCGCGCTACGCCGAAGTGCAGCCCGGCTGCGGTGTCTGGGCGCCAGCCCTCCGGTTTCATGCCGGTAAATTCTGGATTTTTTTCCCCACGCCGGACGAGGGTATTTACGTCACCACGGCAACGGATCCAGCCGGCCGATGGTCGGAGCCGCAGCTGGTCCACGCGGGGCGGGGGCTGATTGACCCCTGCCCGTTGTGGGACGACGACGGCCGGGCGTATCTGGTTCATGCCTACGCCAAATCGCGCGCCGGCATCCGGGACCGGTTGCGCATTTGCCCGATGGCCCCGGACGGCTCGGGTTTGCTGGGGGAAGGCCGGATTGTGTTTCATGATCCGGTGCGGCATCCCATCCTGGAAGGCCCCAAATTTCACCGGCAGGGCGGTTGGTACTACCTGCTGGCGCCGGCTGGCGGTGTGGAAACGGGCTGGCAGGTCGTGTTACGATCGCGGAGCATCTATGGCCCGTACGTGGACCGAGTGGTGCTCGAACAGGGCCGGACGGCCATCAACGGCCCGCATCAGGGAGCCTTGGTGGACACGCCGGAGGGCGAATTCTGGTTCGTCCATTTCCAGGATGCCGGCGTCTATGGCCGGATCGTGCATCTGCAACCGGTGCGCTGGCAGGACGGCTGGCCGCTGATGGGGGTGGACCAGGACGGCAACGGCGTCGGGGAACCGGTTCTGCACTGCGCCAAACCCTCGGGCGGCAAGACCGATGGTTCGCTGATTCCGCAAACGAGTGATGAGTTCGATTCGGCCAGACTTGGTCTGCAATGGCAGTGGCAGGCTAACCACCAGGACGGTTGGTATTCGCTGACCTCCCGGCCGGGCTGGTTGCGGTTGCATCCGCAGCCGATGGGGTACAACAATCTGGCGCAGGTGCCGAATTTATTGCTGCAAAAATTTCCGGCCCGCTCCTTCCGGTTTGAAACCAAGCTCGAATTTTCACCGGGCCAAGCCGGTGAAGAAGCAGGCCTGGTGGTAAACGGGCAGTCCAGCGCGGCCCTGGCGTTGCGGCATGATCCGGAAGGCACCCGGTTGATCCTGCGAGTGGACGAAGCTGAAAAAACCGTGCGGGGCGGCCTGCCGGAGACGTTGAAATTGCGCGTGGAAGTTGCCGATGGCGGCCGCTGCACGTTTTCTTTCGCGAGCGGCGAAGCGTTCGAGCTGGTCCCCGGGGGGTTCCAGGCCCAAAAGGGCACATGGATGGGAGCCAAAGTGGGGATTTATGCGCTGGCCGGGCTGGAGCCGGGATTGACCGGTACGGCGGATTTTGATTATTGCCGCTTCGCGTAAAGGCCCAGGAACCCGCCGGCAAATGCTCACTCTCACCAACCCCAGGCGCCAAAAACAGGGGGGCGCGCGCGCGATTGATTTGCACAGCGGGCGGGATTTAATGGACACATTTGTCTTCTTTGCAAATCAGCTTTTTGCTCGCGCCGTGGCAGCGACCTTTCAATTACCGGGTCCGGCCTAGGTCGGTTCGCTCCAAGCCCTCGGGGAAGCCCGCGACGGGGCATCAGACGCCACAATTCCTGCCATTTGAAAGCCAAAACCGGTTGGTCCCATTCCTAGACACGAGGCCGCTTGCCCATCGTTCCAAAATGCTTTCGCTTCATTTGAATTGGACCGAAATATGCTGGATTTGCTGGCAAAGTGCGAATTTCCGGGGGTTTTCGGATTACCCGACGAATGCCCCGGCAACCGGATTGACCGGAAGTCGATGAAAATCAGGTGTTCAAATCAAAGAGTCGTTTTCTTCCCGCCGCGCGGCCGGGCGGGAACAACCTTGGTTGAAGTGGTCATCGCTCTGGCCATTACCGGCGTGACGCTGGTCGGGATCGTCGGCGGATACATCTATTGCACGACTGCGGCGGTGAAGGCCGAATTGGTGCAGGCCGCCAATGCCCGGGTGATGCAACGCATCGAAGAAGCCCGCAGCGCCCGATGGGATACTTCAGTCTGGCCCATCGTGGACCAGCTGGTCGCCACAAATTTCCCCGACCAGTCCATTTTGCTGGGTCTGCCAGGCTCGGATGCGGGCGGCGCGGCAGCCGTCATTCAGACGACGATTTCCCAAATCTCGCTCACCCCGCCGACCCGGAAGGTCCGGGTGGACTGCATCTGGCAATTTCGCGGGGCGGAGTGGATCACCAACACCGTTGAAACCATCCGCGGCCCCGACCAATGAAACTTCCCGTTCTCGCCTTGCGTTCCGGTCGCAGCCGACGGCCCGCCCCGTCCTTCGGTTTCACCGTGCCGGAGATCCTGGTGGCTGCCACCGTGTTCTCGATCATGGTCATTGGCATCATTGCCGCGAACCTGTTCGGCCTGAAGATGTTTCAAATCACCCAGGCCAAGCTCAACGTCACCACCTGGTCCCGCCAGACCATTGACAGAATCACGTCCGAGGTCCGCGCCTGCAACAACGCGTGGATCGGAAACATCACGACGAACGGTGTTTTTGAAACGCTGCTGGACGGGGAGACGCAGGCGGGCACCGGCCTGCTCATCTATCCCGGCACGAACACCACCAACTACATCATCTACTTCCTGAATCCCAATGATCTGACGTTCCGGCGGACCACCGATCAGACGGGCACGGCCGAAATCCTCGCCAGTTCGGTCACCAACACCATCGTGTTTACCGCGCAGGATTTTTCGGGGAATGTGCTGACGAACAACCAGAACAACCGGGTGATTCATCTCACCCTCGACTTCTATCAACCCCAGCGGTTCCTGCAGGGCGCGGATTATTACCGGGTGGAAACCTCCGTAACCCGGCGCGCATCGCAATGACTATGAATACCAACGTTCTCCGGCGAAAACCGGACCAGGCGGGCAGCGCCCTGATGCTGACGCTGGTCATGAGCGCCCTGGCCCTTGCCATCCTGGCTGGCGCCATGTCCTGGTCGGCCAGCAGCACCCGCATGACGTATCGTTCCATCCAATATTCCCGGTCCGTTGCCGCCGCGGAGGCGGCCACGCAAAAAGTCGCCAGCCAGATCAACCAGGACTTCCTGAACGGCGGCGAAAATCTGGTCATGAACAGCCTGAACACCTATCGCCAGTACCGGACGCCTTCCTCCTCCGATTCCTCTTACTGGAACACCTGGGAGTTCGACGACGGGAACGGAAACATCGGCCAGACTTACGTGCAGCGCGCAATCGCCAGCAAGTATGTCGTGCTGGATTCCACCTACGCCGGTTTGAAGGGATACGTCTCGACGTACACGGTGGTGTCGCACGCCCGGGACACGGCCAGCATCCAGGATGTCAGCGCCGGGGTATACCAGGAACTGCAGCTGGCCAGCATCCCCATATTCCAGTTTGCCATGTATTCCTCCGGCGAAATGGAAATCAGTTGCGGCCAGCCATTCGACGTGACCGGACGGGTCCATTCCAACGGAAAACTCTACGTCGAACCGGACAACGCCCTGACGTTTGAATCCAGTGTCACCGCCGTGCAAGCCATCGTCTTCGCGCGGGACCCGCTCGACACGCGCAATCCGCCGTCCGGCACCGTGACCTACGTGCATCCGGACCAAAAAGCAGCCCCCGTGGCGGCCTTGACGCTGCCCATCGGCACGACCAACACCCCCACCGCCATCCGCGAAATCATCGAGCCGGCACCCGCGGGAGAGGACCCCAACTCCCCCCTCGGGCGGCTGCGGTTTCACAATCAGTGTGACCTCGTCATTGTCGCCTCGGACAGCGGGACCACGGCCACGAGCGGGCGCTTCAATAAGTTCGGAACCACCATCCCGACCAATGAATTGGCCACTTTCGTCACCACGGCAAACAGCTTTTGGGATGCGCGGGAAGGTAAAACCGTTCTCCCCATTGATGTCAACATTGGCAATCTCACCGCCTGGAGCCTCACCAATACCAGCCTGCGTTCCTCCCTTGTTGGATCGAATCTGACCTCCGTTTATGTCGTGGACCGTCGCACGTTGCCGGCCAGCAGCCTGGGGGCGGTCCGCGTGTACAACGGAAAGCAACTGCCGGCCAACGGCCTGACGGTCGCCACGGGGCGTCCCCTGTACGTTTGGGGCCACTACAACCAGTACAATGATGCCAATCTTGGAACCACGAATACTCTCACCACCCGGCCGGCTTCGCTGGTGGCCGACGCTGTCACTGTCCTGTCGTTCAATTGGTCGGATGCAAACAGCACCAACGGAGTGGGTTCGCGGGCGGCTCAATCCACCACCGTCAACGCCGGCCTGCTGACCGGCTCCGTTGACACGACCCTGGGACACTACAGCGGCGGCATGGAAAATTTTCCGCGCTTTCTGGAAACCTGGGGGTCGGCCAACGTCTTCACCTACAACGGCTCCATGATCAAGATGTTCCCAAGCCTCTATGCCACCAACGTCTGGGGCCAGGCCAACATTTACACCCCACCCAAGCGCAATTGGGCTTATGACGCCAATTTCGATGACCCGATGAAGCTTCCGCCGAAGACGCCGAGTTTGCTCAAGGTGATTCGCGGCCGGTGGGCGACCGTGCCGGCTGGCCAAAACACGGCATTGTAATCCCGGAGTCGGCGGAACGGTTCATCGGTCCGGCGCAGTTCAAGGCCGAACCCGAAAAATGGCACCAAAAACGGCAGCAGAAGGATTGGCGGCTGGCTCGTTGACGCCAGCGGCGCCCCGACGGATTCCATGGCGACTGCTCCAGCAGCTCAAAATGGCGGTGATGGACTCTGTCCGGCAAAGATTTCCAACTCGGGCGCGGACGCCGCGCCTTGGTTCGTGCCTGCTGCTGGTCCTGGTCCTGACTTGTCCCTGTCCCGGCCGGGCCGGCGCCCAGCCGACCCCCTCCGGATTTGAAACGCCACCGCTGGAGCCGGGGTCCATCCAATGGGACATCAACCGTCGCAGTGCGACCGAGAACCAGGAACGTTACCGGACCCGGGTCGCCATCCCCTATGCCTTTGGCGACCATGTGCCGAAAGCGGCGACGGCCAGCCTGGTGAATGGCCCGATGATCCTGACATCCCCGCCCGCGGCACAGGCTTCATCTGCAATTGTCTGGCAGATGTTTTGCGGTGCCGCCGTGTTCGTCTTGACCGGCCTCCTGGCGCTACGAAAATGGGCCCCCCAGGTTCTGGTCGAGCTCAACCAGCTTTACAACCCGTGGGCGCTTGCCCCGGCGGCGACGACCCCGCCCTCGGCCCGGGTGCGGGCGGAAGAAGAGGCCTTTGGCGAATTTCTCAAAGTCTTCCGGATTGGTCCGGCCGCACCGGCCGGCTCCGACCAGCCGCGGAAAGCCGGCCGGCTCAAGGAATTTTATGCCCAAGCCAAAGAGCGGCGCGCGGCGCTGCGGAAACTCCTGCAGGACATTGGCCGGGACACCAGCGACCAGATCCGGCTGGAAATGCTGAAAAAACTGCATTTCGAGTTGGGCCGGCTGAAGGACGAGGCTGGTCTCCCGGAGACCCTCCCGGTATGGCAGGCGGCTTCCGCCCTGGAGGGACTGCTCAAACAGCTCATCGAAAAAGTCAGGAACGCCACACCCTCCACCTTGCGAACGGTTGCCGGCGCGCTGGATCTGCTGGACGATTTGTGCGTGCCTGGATTGCCGCCGGACCTGCTGACGGCCCCGGCCTTCAAATTCCTGGTGGTGGACGACGATTTGATCAGCTGCCAGGCCCTGTCGCTCTCGCTGAAAAAGGCGTTCAGCCAACCGGATCTCGCCGGGAACGGCGAGATGGCCTTGGCCTACGCCGCAGCGCAACCGTACGACGTCATTTTCCTCGACGTGCAAATGCCAGGCATGGACGGCTTCGAGCTTTGCACCAAGATTCGCGAGACCGCCGCCAACCGCACCACCCCGGTTGTCTTCGTCACCATTCAGAGCGACTTCGACGCTCGCTGCCGGTCCACCCTCAGCGGCGGCAGCGATCTCATGGGCAAACCATTCCTCACTTTCGAGATCACCGTCAAGGCGCTCACCCTTGCATTACACGGCCGGCTCCGGGCCCAGCCGCGCAAGCCGCTGCGGAAACGGGCGGCGGAGCGGGACCTCGCGGGCTCCCTGGGGCTTGCGATGGACGTCTCGCGGCCGGTGGTCGTGCCGGCCATCGCCCCGCGGCCGTCATTTTCCCGGCCGCCGCGCAAACCGGACAAAATTACCAAGGCTTTCCTGCGCCGAACGTCAATGCAACTTGGGCCGTTGCGGGAACTGTGTCAGGCCATGCGTCAGGCCGACGACGACGCAACGCGCCAGGGCCTGGTGGTGGACGGTTTCCTGCGGCTGAATTCCCTGATCCCCAAACCGCCGCCGCCGGTGATCCACCCGGCCTATCAATTGTGTGCCGCACTGGAGGGGTTGTTCCGAAAGCTGCTGCAGAATTACAACCACGTTACACCCTCCGCCCTGACCACGGCAGCCAACGCGGTCGAACTGCTCGATGAGCTGTGTCTGCCGGGCATGAAATTGGACCTGAGCGTCAACCCGCCCATCGACATGCTGGTGGTGGACGATGATCTCGTGGCACGCCGGGTGATGGCCAGCGCCCTGCAAACCGCCTTTAGGAAACCCGAGAGCGTGGATAACGGCGAAGCCGCCCTCGCCTTGGCCCGGGTCCGGCCGTTTGACGTGATTTTCCTGGACGTGTTGATGCCCGGCATGGACGGGTTCGAAGTCTGTTCGAAAATCCGCGAAACCGCGGCCAACCGCGGCACGCCGGTGGTGTTTGTCACCGGCCAATGCGACTTTGAAGCGCGCGCCGAGATGAGCCGGAACGGCGGCAACGACCTGATGGTAAAACCGTTCCTCACGGCGGAAATTACCGTCAAGGCGCTGACCTTTGCCTTGCGCGGCCGGCTCCAACAACTCCAGATCCCGCCGGTCGCCCGGACGCGCCGCCGCAGGAAAACTCCGGAAGCCAGGAAGGGATTGTCCGAATGATGGCGGGCGGCTCCTGGTCCGGATCAAACCCCGGGTGTTGGCGCTGGTCTCGATGTGAATCAACAGGAATGACGGCGCCAAAACCGGACTTCAGGTCCGACCCCGCCCGGCCACCACTGGATTGCCAAAGCGGTGTGGATTCATCTAAAATTTCTCGTGGTGGGCGCTTGGCGCAGTGGCTAGCGCGTCTCGTTTACACCGAGTAGGTCGGGGGTTCGAATCCCTCAGCGCCCACCAGCCCCGCTCTTTCTAGATAACGGTAAGCAGCCACATCGAACAAATGCCCGCAGCCACCGATCAAAAACAGCATTCGACGATTTGGAAAGAGCGGGGCTGCCGCGCCGCAGATTAACTCCTGGGGACGAGCGTTCCTTCGCGTCGCAGACGCATTTTTTGTCCGCGCCATTCCACGGTGTTGCCCAGAAACGCGCCCGCCCAGACGGCCGTGTGCAGCAGGTCCTTCACCGGCACCAGCCAGAAGGGCGAAACCAGCCAACGCCCCGGCGTGAACCGGCGCTGCAGGTTTTGGGCGAGCAGGATTCGGATCAGCAAAACCGCCGCGGCCAACAGCGGCAGCCAGGGTGTCTTTGACCAAACCAGCGAAGCACCCAGCCCCAGCACCGGCCACAGGGTGGCATTGGACAGGATGCTGAAGAAATAAGGGAGCGGCTGGCATACCCGGATGGTCCGCGCCCACCGGAGCTGATGCCGCCACACGCCGCGCCAATTCGTCGGCGCGTCCCAGCATTCCACCACCACCGGGCAGAGCGCCAGCCGATGGCCCTGGCGGGCAAGGCGATGGCCCAGCTGGTAATCGTCGGCCAGGCAATTGGCCAGCGCGGTGAACCCGCCAATTTCGGCCAGCGCGGTGCGCCGCGTGAGCATGACCGCGCCCAGGGCAAAGTCCAGCGGCTTGAGCGTGGCCGACTGCAGCACCTGGCTCCAGAAATCAGCGTTGACGGCAACGGCCTCGCACTGCATGGCCGGATTGGCGGGATTGGCCAGCCGGTAAAAGCAGCTGGCCAGACTCACGCTGGTAGGGCGCGTCACCCCGTGCGCGCCGTCACTGATGGCGCTTGCGGCGGGCAGAGGACTGCCCGCCCCACCTTTATCGCGCAGCGGCGCGACAATGTTCGCGATCAGGTCCGGCGGCACCCGCACATCGGCATCGCTGACGAGAATCAAGTCGTGCCGGGCCAATCGTTCCAACGGGATGAGGGTGGACACCTTGCCGTTGGCGCCCAGGCGTTCGGCACAGATGACCAGTTGCGCGTCGCGACCGGGATTTTTTCCGATGAGTTCGCGGACGAGGGGGCAGACGGGATCAGCGGCGTCGGCCACGCCGAACAGGATTTGAATCGGGCCGGCGTAATCCTGCCGGAGCCAGCTTTCCAGGGAAGCGGCGGTGGAGGCGTCACAACCCTTGAGGGGCTTGAGCAGCGTGACGCCCGGCGTGAAGGCGGAATCCGCGACACGCCGGTGGAGGGGGAAGCGCCGGGCGGCCAGCCATTGCCAGAGCAGGAGCACCAGGCTCAACAGCGCGAGGGCGGCAAAAATGGCTTCCGGAAAATTCACCGCCGCAAAACAAATCGCAAATCAGACCGGGGCGCCAGCGCTTTTCTGTTCGGGATGCTCGTCGAGCACGAGCACCCCGTGCGGCGGGAGGTCGTAATTGCCGGAGAACATGTTGCCGGTGAGGTAGTCGTGCATGGGCTTGTAAAACTGGATGCGCACCGGCGAGTTCTGATGGTTGAGCAGGAAGAAGACGCGCGTGCCCTCCTTCTGGCGCATGCTGACCTCGACATTTTCGGGCACCTTGAGCAGGGGCTGCACGCCGCACATTTGCCGCAGCCACGAAACCAGGTCATGATAAAAATGCTGGTGGCTCTGGGTGCCCACGTAGATGGCCTTGCCCAGCCCGAAGGTGTTCATGGTGATGGCCGGGCGGCCGGCGTAGAAGTCCTTCGCATAGGTCGCCAGAATCTGGCAGCCTTTCGGCTCGATGATGTCGCACCACAAGCGGGCCGGGTGCAGGTGGTTGGTGGGAAAGGCGCCCTTGAAGGTGAGATGGTTCTCCTCGCTGGGCGGCAGCGGATCAAATTCCAGCACTTCCAGCCCGAACAAATCCGTCAGGTCATGGGGCAGCCCGTTGTCGGGCGCGATGTGGTGTTCGTCCACCAGGCCGGAGTTGAAGGTTCCCACCAGGGTGCCGCCATTCTGCACGTATAATTTGAGACGGTCGGCTTCCCCGGCACTCAGCAGGTGCAACGAGGGCGCAAAAACGATCTTGTACGGCGAGAGATCCTCGGTGGGGCGCGCAAAGTCCACGGGAATGTTACGGTCGTGAACGGCGTTGTAAATGAGCTGGAGGTGTTCGCGCAGGTTGAAGAACTTGTTGGGCTGGTTCGGCTGCTGGAGCGTCCAGTCGTTGTCGTGCGTGTACAGGATGCAGGCTTCCGCGACGACCCGGGTATCTTTGAGGGCGGGGGTGAGCAGTTTGAGCTCCTCGCCCACCTGGCTGATTTCCTTGAAGACGCGGTTGTTGCCTTCCAGATGGTGCGGCAGGACCGCGCCGAAAAATTTTTCGGTGCCGATGCGGGGCTGTCGCCAGCGGTAGAACAACACGCCGCAAGCGCCCCGCGAGATGAGCTGGTAGGTGAACAGCCGGATGATGCCAGGCCGGACCAGCGAATTGACATCCTGCCAGTTGACCTGGCCGGCCTTCTGCTCAATCACCCAAAAGCCCCCCTCGCCGTCCGGCGTCCGGATGTCGGTTTTTTTCAAGGAGCGGAGAATATCGATGTCGCAGGCCAATTCGGCTGATTTACTCTTGATGGCGGCATTGCTCTCGACCGAGACAAAGTCCACGACGTTCGCCATGTCAAAGTGGTCGAATTTCCGGGTGAGGGCGCGGAGGTTGACGGTCACGGGGTGATTGGGGCAGGCCTCGCGCAAAACCTCAACCTGCATTCGGACGAAGGCAATGATCGCGTCGCTGCAAAAGCGGTTCCAATCCAGTTGCAGGGCCGGGTTGTGGGTGGTCGGAGCCGACATGGGCATCGGCACTTCATCGAAAGATGAAACCACCTGGCCCCAGTGCCGCAGGCCGAGCAGGTCGTTGAGGCGCTCGATGGTCTCGTATTTCAACTTGAGCCAGTTTTGCCATTCCAGCCGCGAATCCTCGTTGAACGACGCCTCGGTCTGGTGGGCGCCCAGGCCGCTGTCGATCTGCCAGGCGATCAACTGGGGATGGTCGCCGAGGGCCTGGGCCATGTTTTCGACCAGCCGTTTCGAAGCATTCCAGTAAATATCATTGTTGAAGCAAACGGCGTGGCGGGTGCCGGCGTGCTTGACCAGGCCGCGCTCGTCGAGCGGCAGGATTTCGGGATGTTTTTTGGCGAGCCACAGGGGCGGCGCCGCCGTGGGGGTGCCAAGCACGACCTTGATGTTGTAGCCGGCCATGATGTCCATCACGCGGCGCAGCCAGAGGAAATCGTATTTGCCTTCTTCGGGTTCGCAGATGCCCCAGGAGAATTCCCCGATGCGGACGACGTTGAAGCCCGCCTTGTTCATCAATTCCGCATCGCGTTCCCAAGCACCCTCGGGACTTTCGGCGGTGCCGCCGTAAGGGAAGACCCACTGCTCGGGATAATAGTCAACGCCAAAAAACATAACCTTAACTCACGGGCTTCAACGGCAGCTTAAAAGCAATGACCGGCGCTGGCAATCTAAAAATCACGGGTGGGCCGCCCGCCCGAATCCTTGGCCTGAATCGCCGGCTTTGGCCACCAGCCGTTCCCTCGTGCCGGGTCCTGCCGGATGAATCCGGCGTTCCCACCCCTTGCCCGCGCTTCACCCAATGGCACGGCATCAATCCGGTGGTCAAGGCGGGGGGGGCGCGGGCGAACCCAGCGGGCTAATTCGTGGATTTCTTGAACAGGCTGCCCAAACTCTTGCCGAGGTTGCTCACGTTGGTTCCCAGCGATTTTCCAACGTCCTTACTCAACTTCCCGACGTCCTTGCCGACGTCGGTGGCGGCACTGGCCACCGCTTTGATGGTGGCCGAGGTGAGGGCGTCGAGGATCCGGCGCGTCAAGTCCGCCGCGGTGATGCCTTCACTGCCCTTGCCCAGATCGGTCAAATGAATGTCCGGCAACGGCAGGGTGACCCCGTTGAAATTGACCTTGGCGCCCGTGATGAAAAAATCGTCCACCTCGAGCTTTTTGCCGGGTTTGGCGGGGGCTTTGGCCGGGGCGTTGGTGGCCGCCGGGCCGCCGCTTTTGGTGGCCGCCGTGACGTTTTTCAGGATGGTGTTGAGGTTGTTCCCGCTGAAGGGATTGCCTTCAAAGGTGATTTCCGGCGCCTCCACACGCACCGAGCGGATGACAATCTTGTCGGACAATACCGAAAGGGGATTCACCCCGACGGCGGCGGAGCCGACGCTGATGGCGTGCGGCGCTTTGTAGCCTTCCGGGTTGCCGACCACGAGGTTTTTGATTTTGGCGGAGCCGGTCAACAGCGACAAATCCACCGCCTCCACGTTGATCGAAACCTGGGTAATCTTCGGGCCGACCGTTTCCATCCCCGTCTTGACGATCGGCCCGAGGAAAAAGCTCATGGTTATGCCGCCGGCCACGATTAACACGGCCAGAACAATGATGATGGTCAAAAAAATCTTTCTCATTTTCTATCCCCCCCTTCGCCGGCCTGGCCCGCCTCAACCCGCGGTCAACGATTGGACCAGGCTGACAAAGTCGCTGACCTGGTACGGCTTGGCGAGGAAGCGGTCGGGCTTGACCGGCGCATTGGCATAGATGCTTTCATCCACCGTGCCGCTCAGCAGGATGATCTTCTGCTGCGGATGGATCCGCCGGCACTCGCGGATCAAATCCATGCCGCTCATGGTGTGCATGGCATAATCCGTTACGATCAGGGCCGGCCGCGGTTTCGTCGCGGCAAATTCCAGCAACGCCGTTTGCGGATCACGGAACGTCCGAACCTTGAAATTCAGCGGCTCCAGAATCATCACCGCCATTTCCAGCAACATCGGTTCATCGTCCACGACAAAGATCGTGGCGGCGTTGTCTTTGACCTGGGACCCGTTCATGCCTGCCATACTGGGTAGTTGAGCACATTTCCACACCCGCTGGCAAGCGCGTTTCGCCGGTCGTCCCGGATTTCTGCCTTGCCACACGCCGGCATTTCGCGTCCAAATAATTCATGCCTGACTGGATCGCCGCTGTCATTCTCGGAATTGTCGAAGGAATCACCGAGTTCATTCCCGTGTCCTCCACGGGTCACTTGCTGCTCACGGAACACCTGTTGCAGGTTCACGAAAGCGACCTGTTCAACATCGTCATCCAATGCGGCGCCGTGATCGCCGTGCTGCCACTCTTTCCCCAGCGCCTGTACAAGTTTGTCTTCGAATGGCGCGAGAAGGAAACCCGGGATTACCTAGTGAAAATCCTGGTCGCGTTCGCCATCACCGGGGCCGTGGGGTTTGTGCTTGAAAAAAGAGGCTTCAAGCTTCAGGAAAATCCGGCGCCCATCGCCTGGGCGTTGCTCATTGGTGGCATCGGCTTCCTCGGAGTGGAATGGTGGTTGCGCG
This sequence comes from Candidatus Acidiferrum sp., assembly GCA_035506715.1. GTDB lineage: Bacteria > Verrucomicrobiota > Verrucomicrobiia > Limisphaerales > UBA11358 > UBA11358. The sequence continues at coordinate 43,329 of DATJOW010000026.1, forward strand.
GGCAGAGGTTGCGCGACACCATCACCTGGCCGATCGTTTTCGCCGTGGCCGGCGGCCAGTTGTTGGCGGCGGTCTTCCCGGGGTCGTCCCGGTCCGGCGCAACCATTTTATTGGCGCTGCTGCTGGGGTTGAATCGTCCGGCAGCGACGGAATTCTCCTTTCTGGTCGGCATCCCGACGATGCTGGCCGCGGGCGGCCTGAAGATTTTCAAAGCTTGGCACCATCCCGATCCGCTGGCCCCACCCGAGCACTGGGGTTTGGTCGCGCTGGCCACCGTCATCGCAGCGGTCGTCTCTTTTGTGGCGGTGAAATGGCTGCTGCGCTACGTGCAGACGCATACCTTCAGCCTGTTCGGCTGGTATCGCATCGCGCTGGCCATCGCCGTCTTCCTGCTGATGCGGCGATAGCCTGTGGCTCGAGCGCATCGGCGCACAGCGCCGACGCTACCGGGTTGGCTTATTGCGCCGGGGCGGGAATAAATATCTTTTGCCCGACCTTGAGGTTATTCGGATTCAACCCCGGATTCGCCTTCAAAATCTGGTCGGCCGTCACCTTGATGCCCTGGTCGCGGTACGCCTTGGCGATGATGGACAGCGTGTCGTTGCGCTGGACGGAGTATTCGTAACCGGTTTGCTTGCCGCCCGAGCTGGCGCCGCCGGGCGGCGGATTCGTGGACACGATCGGCGTTGATTTGCGTCCGGAAGTTGAGCCACCGGTTTTGCCGAGTTTCTCGAGTTCCTTGAGGATCAGCTCCTTGTCCGCCTGCCGTTTCTTTTCGATTTCCTGGACCTGATCGGCGAGCTTCTGCAAATCCTCCGCATTGGCGCCGGTTCCGCCCGCCTTGTCGCGCAGGTCGTTGATTTCCTTCTCCAGCGCATCCAGCCGCTTGGCCTGCGACCGTTGCATCTCAATGAGGTCCTGGACCGAGCCTTTGAGCTTGTTGAGTTGCTCTTGCGTTGCCTCATCCTGGGCAGGCGCCCCGGCCAGGGAAAGGCCCAGAATGAAAATCGCGGTTAAAATTCTTTTCATGCGCCGACGATAAACCGCCCTGCGCCCGCGTCAAGTCGCGTCCAGACGTCCGTACTTCCGGATTTCCGGCCAGATCCAGGCCACGGCCAGCACGGTCAGGATGGTCCCGACGCCGCCGGACACGGCGGAAATGATCGCGCCCGTGACGATGGTGTTCCCGAGGGTCGGGCCGAAGATTTGCGCGACGAAGCCGGATTCGAACCCACCCAGTTCGTTCGAGGTGCCAATGAACAGATTATTGACAGCGGAGACGCGTCCGCGTTTGTCGTCGGGCGTCAGCAATTGCACCAGCGTGTGGCGCACCACCACACTGATGTTGTCCACCGCGCCGCACACAAAAAGCATCAGGAAGGAGAACCAGTACCACTTCGAAAAGCCGAACCCGATGGTCGCCAGCCCAAACGCCGTCACGGCCCATAAGAGCGCCCGCCCGGCCTTTTGCAGCGGCGGACGGTGATTCAGAATGAAGACGCAGAGCACCGAGCCCATCGGCAACGCCGCCTGCAGGAATCCCAGTCCCCGCGGACCCACCAACAGAATGTCCTTGGCGTAGATCGGCAACAGCGCCGTCGCCCCCCCCAAAAACACCGCGAACATGTCGAGCGTGATGATGCCGAGGATGATTTTGCTGGCATAGACGAACTTGAATCCGGTCAACAGCGCGCGAAGCGTCATGGGTTCCTTCACCGCCACGGTGTGCTCCCGGCGGATCAGGCCGACGAACACGCAAAACGCCAGCGAGGCCAGGCCGTTGAGGATATAAACCGGGGCCGCGGCCGCCGAACTGTTGGTATGATGGTGTTGCATCTCGGCGATGATGGCGCCCGCCGCCGCCGGCCCGAGGATGCAGGACAGTTGAAACATGGCGGCGTTCCAGTTCACCGCGCGGGAAAAATCCTTCCGGTCCACCAGCGCCGGCAGAAACGCGGCGTTGGCCGCCCACGAGAAGGTGCGCGCCGTACCCCCCACAAACAGGCAGACATACATCCAGAACACCGGCGCCCGCAGCGCCGAGATGATGGCAATCCCCAGGCTGGCCGCCGCCATGACCCCCGCCATCCATACAATGATTTGCTTGCGGCTGTGATTATCCGCCATGTGACCCGCCGGCAACGTAAACAGGAACATCGGGACCATCAGCGTCAAGCCGATGAGCCCCAGCGCCAGGGCGGATCCGGTGCGCTCGTAAATCTCCCAACCCAATGCCATGGCGAACATTTGCTGGCCGAGCACGGCCACCAGCCGGCCGGAAAGATACAACGTGAAATCCCGGTTCCGGAAAAGGGCATACGCGTCCCCGCTGGCGGCCGGGGCCGCCGCGGGCGCCGGTTTTCCCGGGAGTTCAGCTTCGGGCTCGGACATAATGACGGTCAATGTACCGCAAAACTGGTGCGGGTCGAGCCTGCATGACGAATCTCCATTATTCCTGAATCGCGAACGGGGAGAGTTTGAAACCGGGAGCGCCGGCGTCCCGCCGACCGGTTGCGCTGAACGAGGACGAGGCGCCCGATTACTGAGATACCCGGCCCTTCCTCGGTTTGCACCAGCCGCAGATTTCGCTACAATGGCGTGCGTGGTCGAACTCAACGAAAAGCCGCCTCGTTACCGCTGGCCGTGGTTTGTGCTGGCGGCATTCCTGCTGGGCGTGGTCTTGGCGGTTTTGTGGATGACCTACGCCATCCGACGGGAACGACAGCAGCGCGACGTGAATGCGCCTTTGCCCGCTGCTGCGCCCCGTTAGTGCATTTTAGAAACAGCGCAGCCCCCCAAGAGGCAGACGCGGTGCGCTGCGCCAGCCGGCCTTCGCAAGGCTACGGCAAGGCAAGCCGGACGCACAGCGTGGCGTCCCGGTCAACAGCCCTGGCGTTTGGTCGAGCTGCTCTAGCGGTCGCCTTTCAGGAAGCTTTGCAGCCGCGAAACAACGTCCGGATTCTGGCCCGCGACATTGTTCGTTTCACCGGGGTCCGTTTTGAGGTTGTACAATTCCAGCGGCGCATCCGCCGTCGGCTGCACCGCCTCCCAATCGTCGAGCCGGACCGTGTGCCACGTGTTCCGCCCGCGCAGTTGCCAATGAAAGACTTCGTGCCGGTTGGTTTGTGTCTGCCCCTGCAACGCGGGCCAGAGGGAAAGCCCGTCAATGTTGGTCGGCGAAAAAACCCGGGCGAGGTCCAGGACCGTGGGCAGGAAGTCCCAGGCCGCCCAGGCGAAATCGCTGACCCGGCCGGCGGATATTTTGCCCGGGCCATAGGCGATCATCGGCACCCGCAGCCCGCCTTCGTATGGCGTGTCCCGGCCGCCGCGAAACGGGCCGGCGCTCAGGAAGAATTTCGCGGCCGCGTTGCCGTCGGCTTGCGGTCCGGCGTCGCTGGTGAAAAACACAACGGTGCTGTTGGACAGGCCCGGCTTTCTCAACTGCTCCAGCAACTGGCCTACGTACCCGTCCAGCCGGGAAATCATCGCCGCCCGGTTTTTGGCCGCTGGCGGCCAGGGTTCGTCGGAGTAGGGCGCGTCGCTGGGCACCTCCCCGCGGCCGGAACCGGGGATGGGATAATTGACCAGCAGGAAAAAGGGCCGGTAGCGGTTGAAGGGGTCTGGCTGGTTGATGCTGATAAAATTCATTGTCGCCAGCGCGTACAAGTCGGGGATGTACTGGCCCTTTTTTCCGCCGGTGTTGGGATAGAGCATTTCGCGGCCGACGAAATCCTCCCTTTGGGAGTTGGTCGGATTGATCAGGCTCCGTGGCGCGTAACGCCACATGTAATCGGCGTAGGAATTTTTCGCGTCCGCCGGATCAAAATAGCCGGCGAACTCGTCGAACCCTTTGAGCCAGGGCGCGCCCGCCGTGCGGTCATCTCCCAAATTCCACTCGCCGATCAGCCCGGTATGATACCCGGCGGCGTTGAGCACCTGCGCCAGCGTGGTTTCGTCCGCTGCCAGCGGCACATCGGCATCCGCCCGCTGCCGCAGCCGGCCCGGTTCCCGGCCCAGCAGCAGCGCTGCCCGCGCCGGCGAGCTGGCCGCGCTGCCGGCATAGTAACTCGTGAACCGCACGCCGCCGGCGGCGAGCCGGTCCAGATTCGGGGTCTGGAAATTTGTCTGGCCATAGCAGCTCAGGTCCCCGCACCCCAGACCCTCGGCCATGATCAGGACGATGGAGGGGCGGCGCGGCAGCGTGGCCGATTGGGCCGCGTTGGTGAAAAGGGCGGAGAGGTCGGCGCGCGCCGTCGCCAGCGGCCCGAGGGCGGCGATCGCGAACAGGGCGGCGGCGGCCCGGCTGGCGGGGTGGAAGCAAATGCGTTTCATTGTGAGCTTGGATTCTGGAAAGGCCGGCCTGTTCAAAGCAATTCTTTTCCGCCGGCAAATCAGGCGGCCCGGTCGCGCCGGCCAAATTCCGCCTCGAGCGGAATCCGCCGGGCGACGATGAAACTGGGAATCGTGGCCAGGATCACCCAGATAAAGAAGTGCGGGTAGCCCAGCCGTTCCTGGAGCCAGCCGCTCGCCATGCCGGGCAGCATCATCCCCAGGGCCATGAAACCGGTGCAGATGGCGTAGTGCGCAGTCGGGTGTTCGCCGCGGGCGATGTAAATCATGTACAGCATGAACGCGGTGAAGCCGAAACCATAACCGAATTGCTCCACCGCCACGCCCGCGCTAATCATCCAGAGATTTTCCGGCCGGGCATACGCCAGCCAGATGAATACCGCGTCGGGCAGATGGATGGCCAGCAGCATGGGCCAAAGCCAGAATTTCAAGCCTTGCCGGGAGATGACCCATCCACCGAGCACGCCCCCGAGCAGCATCGCCCCCACACCCATCGTGCCGTAAATCAGGCCAAGCTGGTCGTTGTCCAATCCCAGCCCCCCTTGCGCGCGCGGGTCGAGCAGGAACGGCTGGACCATTTTCACCAGTTGCGCCTCGCCCAGCCGGTAGAGCAGCAAGAACAGCAGCAGAACAACAATTTTTGGCTTTCGAAAAAAGGCGGCGAACGTGGCCAAAAAATTTCCCAGGAATTGGTTCGGCGACGACGCTCCGCCGGCCCGATCGTTGGCCGGACGGGGCAGAATGGCCCGGTGATAATAAGCCAGCCCGACGAACAGGGCGGCCGCCGCGGTAAACGAAATCAACCAGGCGGATTTGAAGTCGCCGGTGAGCGCTTTGATTTCGCCCGCCAGGATCACGAGGCCGCCTTGGGCACATATCATGGCGGCGCGGTAAAATGCGCTGCGGATGCCGCTGAAAAACGCCTGCTCCTTCTCCGGCAGCGCCAGCAGGTAAAAGCCGTCCGCGGCGATGTCGTGCGTTGCGGAACTGAAGGCAAGCAGCCAGAAGAACGCCAGAGACAACTGGAAACCATGCGGCGCAGGAATCGTCAGGGCCACGCCCGCCAGCCCCGCCCCGAGCAGCAGTTGCATCACCCAAATCCATTGGCGCCGCGTCCGGAGCAGGTCCACCACCGGGCTCCACAGCGGCTTGATGATCCAAGGCAGATACAGCCAGCTGGTGTAGAACGCGATGGCCGGGTTCGAAACCCCGAGGTTCTTGTACAGGACCACCGAGACCGACATGACCAGCGCGTAGGGCAAACCCTCGGCGAAATAAAGCGTGGGCACCCAAAGCCAAGGGCGGCGGGCCGCCGTCGCGCTCCCGCGCTTTGGCGCGCCGGGGAAACTGGTTTTGGCATCGGCCATCCGCCTTTGAGTAACAGGCCGGCCCGGCGAGTGCAAAAATTTTCGCGCTTGCACTTTGGCACACACCCTGCGTTGAGTCTGGGTGTGACCGGCGCATTTATCAACGCCCTCGGCATCTTGATCGGCGGGTTGATGGGATTGGCGATGCTCCACCCGCTGTCCTTGCGGACCCAGGTTTTCTTCCGCTCGGTGCTGGGGGCGGCAACCGTCCTGTGCGGATTGCAACTGGTCTGGCTGGGGGTCAGCGGCTCATTTTTGGCGGTGATGCAGCAAATCGGCGTCGCCGGCCTCAGCGTCGTGATCGGCTTCTGGACGGGCCGCTGGTTGCGCCTGCAAAAATTATCGAACCGGCTGGGCCGGTACGCGGGCAGCCTGGTGACCTCCGCGCAAACCGGCGCACCCCGCAAAGCCGGCGGGTTCACGGCCTGCACCATCCTGTTCTGTGCGGCCCCGCTGGGTCTGCTGGGCGCCGTGGCCGACGGGTTGCCGGCCCGGGATGGCTCGACCGGCTTTTTTTTCCTGCTCGCCGTCAAGGCCGTGATGGACGGCCTGGCCATGACCGGTTTCGTGAAGGTCTTCGGCTGGCCGTCCGCCGTGTCGGCCTTTCCGGTATTTGCCTTTCTCAGCGGCATTACGCTGGCGTGCCAGGTTTGGGCGCGGCCATGGCTGGATGCCCATGGCCTGACCGGCTCGGTCCAGGCCGCCGCCGGGTTCATCGCCTGCGCCATTGCGTTGATGGTTTTTGAAGTCCGGCGGGTCGAACTGGCCAATTTTTTACCGGCGCTGGTCGTGGCCCCATTGCTCGCCTGGTGGCTGAAATGACCGGCCGCTTCTCCGCTGCGTGCGAAGAACATTCGACATTCAAAATCGAACGCCCAACATCGAATAACACCGCATCTTGAATGTTCCCGGAATCAGGGGACCGCAGCTTTGGCTTGCCGCCCGGCACAAACCGGTTAATGCTGGCCCCCCCAACATGAACTGCATCGTCACCGCCGGGCCGACGTATGAGCCGCTGGACAACGTGCGGCGGCTCACCAATTTCTCGACCGGCCGCCTGGGCACCGAGCTGGCCAATTTCCTGGCGGCGCGCGGCCATCAGGTGGCGCTGCTCATCGGCGAGACGGCCACCCACGCCGGCCCGCGCCGCGCCCAGCACGTCTCGGTTTTTACCACCACGGCCGACCTGCGCCGGCAACTCCATTCCCTCGCCGCCAAACGGGTGGACGCGATCTTTCACGCGGCGGCGGTCAGTGATTTCACCTTTGGCAAAATCTGGCTGCGATCGCCGGCCGGCGAACTCATCGAGATCAAATCCGCCAAAAAAATCCCCACCCAGGCGGGGCGGCTGCTGGTGGAGCTGACGCCGACCCCCAAAATCATCGCCGAATTGCGCGGCTGGTTTCCCCGGACACGGATCGTGGGCTGGAAATTCGAGGCGGACGGCGCGCGCGCGGACGCCATTGCCGCCGCTCAGCGGCTGATCGCCGGTTGCACGGCGGATTTGTGCGTGGCGAACGGGCCGGCTTACGGCGAGGGGTTTGGCCTGGTGACACCGGACGGCGGGGTGACACATCTGGTGAGCGCGCCGTTGTTGTTTGCGGCACTGGAAAAATTTCCGTCGCTGTCCCGCGCTCCGGCCGCCGCGCGCCCGGCGCCAAAACTGCGGCGCGGCGCCTGAACCGGCGGCGCGTTTCAGGCTTCAAACGTCTTCAACTGCCGCAACCCCAGCTTCAGCGGCAGCCACCCGATGGCGCCCGACAGCAGCAGGAAGCCGCCGATGCCCTCGAGCGCCCAAAGGGCGCGCGCGTGCAAACCGGCCGCGCCCAACACCAGCAACAGCACCGAAGCGAGGATGTAAAATGAGCTGAGCACGAAACAGAGTGTGCCGCCGAATCCGCTGACGATCTTGTTCGGGTTGGCCTCCTGCAGATTCGGGTAGAGCACGCCCAACCCAACGGCCAGCCCGTTGAGCGCGAAGGTCATCACGCCCACCACCGCGCCGAAGAACAGCAGCCGATCCCAGCTCATCTTGAGGAGGTAGCACGACAGCAGGATGAGGCCGCAGGTCACCAGGAGGGACAGGACGCTGGCCAGCCAGAACTTGATTTTGACCACCCGCGCCAGGCCCATGGGCGCCAGGCCGACGATCCACAGGCGGCGGCCTTCGAGGGAAAACTGCGGGAACACAAACCGCGTGGTGACCGAGGCGAGGTTCAGCGCGCAGACGCCCAGATTCAAGAAGGCGACCAGGTTGACCCAGAATGGATTGGTCAACTGGTGGGTGAAATTGCGCAGGTTGATGATGTAAATGCCCAGCAGACCGAACAGCATGACTGACTGACCCCACTGCGCGGTGTCGCGCCAGAACATCCGCAGATCCTTGACCACCAGCGCCCGGGTGTCACGCTGGAGCCAGAAGATCTGGCCCACGATGTGTTCGAGCGGGCCGGCAGAAGGGCGGCGACGCGGGCGGGCAGCGGGACGGAGAGGTGCGCCGCCGGCGCGGCTTTGCACGGCCGAGGCCGTGCGGTAAAAGACCTGGCCAAACCGGGTGAACAGGACCCCGCCGAACAGCAGGGTGTAGCTCAACAGTACCAGCACAAAGAACAATGCGCCGCGCAGGATGCCTTCGGCCCATTGCAGCACGGCCGCCGACAGCCAGTAGCTGGGCAGAAAGGGAAACAGGGTGAACCGCGTCTTGGCCAGCAACTGGTCGAGCGCCTCCAGTGTGCGCCGGTCCAACAGCTCGTCGCTGACCGGCTGGGCCTTCCACCAGAAGGCCGCCAGCGCCAGCAGGACGATGCCCGAGGTGATCATGCCGATTTGAAAACTGCGCCGGTCGAGGTACCGGCCCACCCAGGTCGCCAGCACGACCCCCAGCACGCCCGGAAGCATAATGAACAGCGCGATCAAGCCCAGCGTCACCGGATAAAAATGCCACGCCACGCCGCGCACCAGGCCGAAGGCCGCCAGCAGGGGCGCAACCAAAAAAACAAACGCCCACGACGCCAGCACCGTGGACTCGATGAATTTCCAGCGCAGGATGGTCTGGGGCGACACCGGCAGCGTCAGCAAAAAGGCCGTCTCCCGGTTGCGAAACAGATTGGTGTAACCGATGACGAGATTGCTCAGCAGCAACAGCGCGAAGAGGAACGCGAACAGCGCGTACATCAGCCGCTCGGTGAGCACCGCGCCCAGGCCGGGGAATTTCGCGACGAACCTCAGGCCGTGGTAGAACAGCCCGAACGACACCACCAGGTAGCCGGAGACAAACAGCCCGATGACGGCCGTCAGCAACCGGGATTGCCGGCGGGCCGCCAGAAACCGCCGCCAGGTTTGCAGCGCGTTGACCCGCACCAGCAGCCAGAACGGCGCGGGTGGGGATTGAACGGAATCGGCCGGCACGCCATCAAAGTAACGTGGACGGGCTTCGGGTGCAATTCCGGCCGGAAGCCCGGTTTGATTTTATGTCGCACTTGCCGTTATGGAGCCGCCGCCGGTTTATCCTGGCGGCCCTGCTGCTCACACCGTGCGCGGTGGTCGCCGATGCCGGCGCGCTGGAGCCGGAATGGGTCAAGGTCCGCCGCCTGCGCCTGACCGACGGCCAGCCCACCCACCGCTTTGTGCATTTCAGCGATTTGCATCATAAAGGCGATCGCCAGCACACCCGGTCGGTGGTGGACCTGATCAACGCCCAGTCGCCGGATTTTGTCTGTTTCACCGGGGACATCATCGAAGAGGGAAAATTTCTGCCGGAAGCGCTCGAACTGCTGTCCGGCATCAAGGCGCCGCTGTACGGCGTGCCGGGCAATCATGATTACTGGAGCCGCGTGCCGTTTACCGGCATCAGCCAGTGCTTTGCCGCCACCGGCGGCGCCTGGCTGCTGGATGAATCGCGGGTCATTGCCGGCGGAAAAGTCAATCTCGTCGGCATGGCACGGCTGGGGATCAGCCATCCTTTGCCCGTGGCCGAGCCGGGGATGAAAAACATTCTGTTGGTGCATTATCCCGCCTGGGCCAAGCGACTGGGGAACGAACAATTTGATCTGATTCTCGCCGGCCATTCCCACGGCGGACAGGTGCGCATTCCCTTTTACGGGCCGGTCATCCTGCCCCATGCCGTCGACGAATACGACCTGGGCCTGTACCAGACGAAATCCGGTCCGCTGTACGTGACCTCCGGCATCGGCTGGTTTCCTGTGCCCGTCCGCTTCAACTGCCGCCCTGAAATCGCGGTGATTGAGGTTTAAGCGGCGCCGACACCTTTCCCGTTGATGCCACCGGGAGCGGTTTGTATCGTGCGGGCGATGCCGCCGCCGGAAAATAAAATTGCTCCCTTCAACCAACCCGCCTTCCGGGACGTGGCAACGCCCGCGTTGCGGAAGCCCGTCACCTCGCTTGGGGGTGTCGGCGCGGAACGCGCGGCGCAACTGGCGCGGTTGGACATCCGCACGGTCGAGGATTTGCTCCTGCACCGGCCGCGGCGGTATGAGGATCGCCGGCATTTTCTCACCATCGCCGAGATGAGCCGCGAGGCGGCGGCGACGGTCCGCGGCACCATCGTCGCCTGCGGCCTGAAACGCTTCCGCAAAGGCACCAAATCGGTGTTCGAAATCATCCTGGACGACGGCACAGCGCGGCTGCACTGCCGATGGTGGAACCTGCCGTTCATGGAAAAATATTTTGCCGCCGGCGACGAGGTGTTCGTCCATGGCAAACTCGTCGAAGCCAAACCCCGCACGGTGGACCATCCGGAAACCGAAGTCATCGAGGGGGGCGAGGAAGGTTTCATCCACATCAACCGCATCGCGCCGGTGTATCCGCTCACCGAGGGTTTGCCGCAGCGCTGGTTGCGCGGCCTGATCTGGCGGACGCTGGAAAGGTTTGAAAATCAAATCGGCGAATCGCAGGTAGGGCACGCCACTCCGTGGGCGCCGTCACCTGAAACCGCCAAGCGGCGCGCTGGGGACAGCGCGCCCTACCAATCGCTTCCCTCGCGCGCCAAGGCCGTCCACCTGATTCATTTTCCGGAGGAATTGAGCGATGTGGAAATCGCGCGGCAGCGCCTGGCGCTGGACGAGTTCGTCGAGCTGCAGGCGCAGATCCGGTCGCGCCGGAAAAAATTCGAGGCGCAGGCAAAAGCGCTGCCCTGCGAGGGCGACAATCGCCTGATGAAGCCGTTCCTTGCTCGCCTGGGATTCAAGCTCACCGGGGCGCAGACGCGGGTGCTCCGCGATATTCGCCGCGACCTGGGTGGAACCCACCCGATGCGGCGGCTGTTGCAGGGCGACGTCGGCTCGGGCAAAACCGCCGTGGCCGCCTGCACGGCGCTGATGGCGCTGGAAAGCGGCTTCAACGTGGCGCTGATGGCGCCGACGGAAATCCTGGCGGAACAGCACTTCCGGAATTTCCAAAAGTGGTTCGAACCGTTGGGAATCAAAGTGGATTTGCAGACGGGCAGCCGGAAAAGCAGCGCGGGTGGAAGCGGGAAAATGGAAGATGGCAAACGCGTTTGCCCCTCCATCCTCCCTCCACCATCCTCCATCTTCGTTGGAACCCACGCCCTGCTCACGTCCGGCTTCGACCTGCCCAACCTCGGCCTCGTCATCATCGACGAGCAGCACAAGTTCGGCGTGGCCCAGCGCGAGCAACTCGTGCGCAAGGGCCGATACCCGCATTTGCTGGTGATGACGGCCACGCCGATCCCGCGCACGCTCGGCCTGACGCTCTACGGCGACCTTGACGTGTCGGTGATTGACGAACTGCCCGCCGGTCGCGGCCGGATCAAGACGTTCGTCCGCGCCGCCGACAAGCTGCCCCAGGTCTGGGATTTCATCCGCCAGAAGCTCGCTGCCGGACGGCAGGCGTATGTGGTCTATCCGCGGGTCGAGGAATCCGACGCCAAAGGGGTGAAGGCAGTGACCAAGGAATTTGAGAATTTAAGGACGCTGCTCGCGCCCCATCGCGTCGGGCTGTTGCACGGGCGGCTGCCGAGCCGGGAAAAGGAAGCGGTGATGGCGGCGTTCCGGGCCAACACGTTGAGCGTCCTGCTGGCCACCTCGCTCATCGAAGTGGGCGTGGACGTGCCGAACGCGACGGTCATGCTGGTGGAAAACGCGGAACAATTCGGGCTGGCGCAGTTGCATCAGTTGCGCGGGCGCATTGGGCGCGGCACCCACGAGTCCTATTGCATTCTGATTTCCGACGTTCGAACCGGCGGCGCGGAGGAACGTCTGCAGGTGCTGGCGGAAACCAATGACGGTTTCCGCATTGCCGAGGCCGATTTAAAGTTCCGCGGGCCGGGGGAATTGCTGGGCCGGGAGCAAAGCGGCCTGCCGAAATTCCGGTTCGGCAATCTGGCGGAAGATTTGCCGTTGATTCGGCAGGCGCGGGAACTGGCGGCGAACCTGGTATAAGGCGGGCGGATCGCGAATGGCTGCCCAACGCTTCGTTAGCACGGTTTCAGCCGGGTGGTTAAAGCCTGGAAGGCGTTTGCGCCGCATTACGGCTTGGCGGCACGGGAAAAACCGTTGAAACGGTTTTTGCCTGGCGGACGCGTGAGATCACCCGGCTGAAGCCCGGGTTTGATGACATCGCCGTTCTCCAGGCGCATAATGTCCCAAGGTCCGGTTTTGCCAGCACGATTGGCACTTGGATTTCCCCCGAATTGGATTAGATTGCCGGCATGAAAACGTCCCTTCTGCTTGTGCTGGCCGCCGGGCTTTTTCTGGCGGGTTGCGGCAAACCCAATTCCGGCTCGCATCCCCAGGGCACCAACACCGCCCCGACCACCAACACCGCCGAGGTGGCCAAACCGGCCGGCGGCTATCTCGGTGCGCTGATGCAGGCGGACAAATCCGCGGTCAAAACGATCGACGTTTCGTATCTGAACCAGGCGGTCCAGTTGTTCCAGACCCAGGAAGGCCGCCTGCCCAAGGACCTGAATGAACTGGTGCCCAATTACGTGGGCAAGCTGCCCGCGCCGCCTTACGGGTACCGGATCAATTACGATCCCACCAGCGGCGCGGTCACTGTCGTGAAGCAATAAATGGCCGTTTCGGTCGCGCGGGCATTGCCGCCGGTGACGACCTATTTCAGCACGAAGACGGAAACGCTTTCGTCCGGCACCTCGCCGAAAGCAAACGGCAGCGGACCCCACGCCGAAGAGTAGAACCCGGCCCCCACCGGCTGACTCCACGTGGTGAGCAGCCTCGGTCCGGCGGCGGTGAAGGTCTGTTGCAGCCCCGCCTTTTCCGGTTTCAGCGGAAGCACGTTGGTGTTGTTCGAGGGGATGATGAGCCGGCTCCCGGGTTTCAAGGCGGATAACTTCACATCAAAGGGCGAAACGCCGGCACCTTGCAGGTAATATTGGAATCCCCAGTGGCCTTGAAAAAACATGGTTCCACCCGGCTCCATGTCAACGCGGATTTCCCGGGCGCACTGGCGGACGGCGTGGGCGAGCAGAAAATCCGCCCGGGCGACCAGGACGGAAAGCGCGACGCTGGCGGCCAGGCAACCCGCCGGCACCCCGGCCCGGATCCGGCCGCCGGCCAGTTCGATTTGGTCCCGGCGACGGGCGAGCAAAATGCCCACCGCCGGTGCCAGCGGCAGGATGGAGCGCGCGTTAATGGTCCAATTCACGAACCCCGCGAAGGTAAACGTGCCCGCGACCCACAGAGCAAGCAGCAGCGCCGGCGCATCACGGCGGCGGAGCAAATCCGCAACGGCGAGGGCGAGCAAGCCCACTCCGCCCACTGCCCAGAAGGACATTTGAAATTTCACGGCGAGGGCACGGGCGGCGGGCAGCGAGTGATATTTTTGCAGGAGACTTTGATCCAGGAACACCACGGTGGTAATCAAAACGGCCAGGCCGGCAAGGATGGACAATTGTCGCGGGCGCCACAACCAGGGCATGGAAAAGAGGACCACCGCCAGGCCTCCACCCATGAAGGCCAAAGCGGTCAGACTCGTGGTCAGGGGAGAAAAGCCGAAAAAACCTTTTGAAAACTGCGCGTAATCCGCTGCGCCGTACAACAGGCTGGTGCCATATCGCGCTTCCGTGGCGCACTGATACGCCCACAGCGCCGCCAGCGGGAGCAACAGGCAGGCGCCCCACGATTTGAAGCGTTGGCGGTTCGCCGCGCTGTAAACCGCCAGCAATGGAATCAGGCAGGCCCCGTAATATTTGGTCAACGCGCCCAGAGTCATCAGCCCGGCGGCGCCCCACAAACGCCGGGCGTTGCCGGTTTCCGCTCCCTCCAGCCAAAACTCCATCGCCCAGACCCAGAACGCCAGCATGAGCATGTCGCACATCACCGTGGTACCGGAAACCAGGAAGACCGGCGTAAACACCGCCGCCAGCGCGGCCAGAAGCGGTTGCCGGCACAGGCGGCATGCCAGCCGATAGGTCCCCCACGCCACCGCCAGCGCCGGCAGTAAAAAGGCGAAATGCAGGGCGGCCTCACTCCACCCCAGCCCCGCCGCCGCCAGCGCCAGGTAATAGCAGGCCAGCGGCGGATTCTCGGTCACTTTCCACATCGGGAATTGCGTCCAGCCCCACTCCACCTTGAAGCCGTACGGGTCCAGCGGATGGGCGTGGATCTGACGGGCCGCCCAGATGAAGAGCGGATCATCGATGTTAAACGGCTTGGATAAAAACGGCGCCAACAGGGCCACGACGACCACCGCCAGGGTTCCATACGGATGCCGCGCCAGCCAATGCCGGATCCGGTTCAGGCGCGCGCGGCCCGGGGACGGTGTCGGGACTACCATGCGGGGACGTTTTAGCCGAGCCGGGCGCCAGCGAAAACATTTTTCGCTCGCCAAACCGGCGCGGCGCAGGCAAAGAGTGCGTTTCCGTTTGGATTTTCATGAACGAACAAATCGTCATTCTGGATTTCGGCTCGCAATACACCCAGGTCATCGCGCGGCGCATCCGCGAAGCCAGCGTGTATTCGGTCATTCTGCGTTACGACACGCCGGCGGCGACAGTGGCCGCACTCAAGCCGAAAGGCATCATTCTCTCCGGCGGCCCGGCCAGCGTGTACGCGCCGCAGGCCCCGCTGCCCGACAAAAATATTTTCGCGCTGGGCGTGCCGGTGCTCGGCATCTGCTACGGCGTGCAATTGTTCGCGCAATTCCTGGGCGGGCGGGTTGAAAAAGGGCGGAAACGCGAATACGGCAAGGGCACGCTCATCGTCAAGGACGCCTCCTGCGCGCTGTTTACCCGCCTGCCGCGGAAGCTGCAGGTCTGGAATTCGCATGGTGACAAGCTCACGAAGCTGCCGCGTGGTTTCAAACCGGTCGCCGTCACCGAGAATTCCGAATACGCCGCCATCGAGAACCGCGCGCGGAAATTCTTCGGTCTGCAATTTCATCCCGAGGTCGTCCACACGCCGCGCGGCCGGGAAATCATCTCCAATTTCGTCCACGGCGCCTGCCGCTGCGGCCGGAAGTGGACGATGCGGAGTTATCTCGACCAGGCGGTGGAGGAAATCCGCCGGCAAGTCGGCCGGGAACGGGTAATTCTCGGCTTGAGCGGCGGGGTGGATTCGAGCGTGGCGGCCGCGCTGTTGCACCGGGCCATCGGCCACCAACTCACCTGCATTTTTGTGAACAACGGCGTGCTGCGCGGGCGCGAAGCCGACGTGGTGCGCGAGGTCTTCGGCCGCCACTTCAAAATGCGGCTGCAATACGAAAACGCCTCGCCCCTTTTTCTGCGCCGGCTCAAGGGCGTGACCGACCCGGAACGCAAACGCAAAATCATCGGCCGGACGTTCATCCAGGTCTTTGACGCGGCGACGAAGCGCGCCGGCCGGGCGAAATTCCTCGCCCAAGGCACGCTGTATCCCGACGTGATTGAATCGGTGCCCATCGCGGGCAACCCGGCGGCGATGATCAAGAGCCACCACAACGTAGGCGGGTTGCCGAAAAAAATGAGATTTCAACTGGTCGAGCCGCTGAAATGCCTGTTCAAGGACGAGGTCCGCCGGCTCGGCCTCGAGCTCGGCTTGCCAAAGGAAATCGTCATGCGCCAGCCGTTTCCCGGACCGGGGCTGGCCGTGCGCATCCTCGGCGAAGTGACACCGGAGCGGCTGCGGATTTTGCGCAACGCCGACACCATTGTGGTGAACGAGATGAAGCAGAGCGGCTGGTACTACAAAATCTGGCAAAGCTTTGCCGTGCTGCTGCCGGTGCGCAGCGTAGGCGTGATGGGGGACGAGCGCACCTACGATTACACCATCGCCATCCGGGCCGTGGAATCGCAGGACGGCATGACGGCGGACTGGGTAAAGCTGCCCTACGAACTGCTGGAGAAGCTGGCCAGCCGTATCATCAACGAGGTGAAAGGCGTGAACCGTTGCGTGTTCGACATCACCAGCAAGCCGCCGGGAACGATTGAATGGGAGTGATTCGCCTGAATTTTCTTCTGGTTCGCGCCGGGAAATGGAATTAAGTTAGGCGCCGTATCAACCCATTTTGACTTATGGACATTATTTTCAACTGCCCACATTGCGAACAGGAAATGGCGGTGGACAACTCCGGCGCCGGCTCGGAAATCCAGTGCCCGTCCTGCGGCCAAAAGATCACCATCCCGGCGGAAGCGCCGCCCCCGCCCCCGCCGGTGACGGTGCCCGGCGCTCACGCGGATGCCGGCCATCACGGGCCGTCGCACACCATCGCTTCGTCGGCGGCCGCCAAGGTGGAAATGCATCTCAAGGTGCCCGTACATGACAAACCGGGTGAAATCCTCATCGCCAAGCCTAAACAGGCGGAGCTGGTGTCCAAAGGCGCTGCGAAAAAGGTTCGGATCCGGACCATCCGGCACGCCACGTGCATCGAATCGGGCCATGACAGATTCGACGAGCGGGTGACCGAGTTTTTAAATCAGATCGGCGAGACCGACATCATCGGCATTCACATCATCGAGTACACGCACTTCGACGTCAGCATCCAGAAGATGATGGACGATTACGGCCTGGTGATTGTTTACCGGGGTTAAATCTCTTTGTGCCTGTCTTGACTTGCCGATTTCAGGTCGGTACTGTCGCCGCGTGAATCGCCGGTTTGCCCGTCTGTTGTTCGCCGCCGCGTGGGTGGTGTTGCTGCCCTGCCGCGCGCCGGCCCCGTTATACCACGTCTCCGGCGAGGGCTGGTATTACGAACCCTATGGCCAGAGCGCCCACTGGCAGCGTCCCCGCGCCAAGGAACAACTTGAGGTGGCCCAAAAGGCCTTCGACAGCGGCGATTACGACACCACGCTCCATGCCGCCCACCGGATTTTGCGCCAGTGGCCGTTGTCCGATTACGCGCCGGACGCGCAATACCTCGTCGGCCGCGCCCTGGAAGCGGAGGGCCGGGATGAGTCCGCGTTCAAGGCTTATCAGGAGATCATCGATAAGTATCCGCGCAGCAGCCACTATGACGACGTGCTCTGGCGGCAGTACGCCATCGCCACGCGGTTCCTGGGTGGCCAATGGTTCAAGCTCTGGGGGTTCATTCCCTTTTTCCCGTCCATGGACAAAACCGCGGACATGTTCGACAAAATCGTCAACAACGGTCCGTACAGCGTGGTCGCTCCCCATGCCCAGTTGCGCATCGGGGCCGCGCGCGAAAAGCAGAAAAATTATCCCGACGCGGTGAAGGCCTATGCCACCGCGGCCGACCGCTATTACAACCAGCCCACCATCGCCGCGGACGCGGTATTCCGGGAGGGAATTTCGTATGCGCGGCAGGCGGCCAGGGCCGAGTACGACCAGGGCACCGCCGGGCAGGCGATTGCGACCTTCACGGACTTCGTCACGCTTTATCCCGAAGACAAGCGGGTGCCGCGGGCGCAAAAGGCCATTGCCGTGTTGAAAACCGAGCAGGTGCGCGGCAATTTTCAAATCGCGCGCTTTTACGAAAAAAGCCGGAAATGGAACGGCGCCGTGGTCTATTACAACGAAGTGTTGCAGCTGGATCCCAATTCGGCCTACGCGGCCGCCGCCCGCGAGCGCATCGAAGCGCTCAAATCGCGCATCCAGGTGCCCACTCTCAATTGAAATGCGCCGGCTGGTATACCTTGCCCTCGTGGCGGCGGCGGTCGGGCTCGCCGGCTGCGCGGGCTACCATCTGGGACCGGTCAATGGCGCGGTCGCCGGCGAAAAGTCCGTCGAAATTCTGCCCTTCAACAATCAAACGCTGCAGCCGCGCCTTGGCGATGCCGTCACCCAGGCCTTGCGCGAGCGGTTTCAGACCGATGGCACCTACCACCTGGCCACGCACGGCCCCGGCGATATCGTGGTTAGCGGGGTGATTACCCGCTACAATCGCGAGGGACTCAGCTTTTTGAACAACGACGTCACCACCACGCAAAACTACCGGGTCGGCATTATGGCCCACGTCGTGGTTCGCGAGCGGGCGACCGGCAAATTGCTGTTGGATAAAAACGTGAACGGCTACACGCTCATCAATGTGGGCACCGACCTGGCGGACTCCGAACGGCAGTCAACCCCGTTGCTCGCCCAGGACCTGGCGCGCAATATCACGGCGATGGTCACGGAAGGGGCCTGGTAAACAACGGGCCTTTCACCGGCCGGTGGCGGCGGGTTCCGTTTGCCCACCGCAAAACCGGATATCGCCAAAAAAAGGTTGTGCCGGACATCATCCGCACTTAACATCCGGCGTTTCAACCGTTGTTTTGTCTTATCGTTAACCATCAACCATCAACCGTTAATTGACTATGACGACAAAATACATGACTCGAATCACCTTGTTGGGCCTTACGGCGGCGCTGGTTTGCCTGCCGGCCGCAACCCGGGCGCAGGACGCCAAGAACAAACCACCCGCATCTTCCGAACAGACCGAGCCCGGCAAAGCCAGGAAGCACGGCGTGCCGTTCAACGGCAAAGTCGCGGCGGTGGACGCCAAAGCCATGACGCTGACCGTGGGCACGATGGTCATCCACGTCACGACCGACACCAAGATCACCAAGGACGGTCAGCCGGCCACATTGGCTGACGCGGTGGTAGGCGAAAAGGTCGGCGGCGCCTACCAGAAAGCCGACGACGGCAAGCTCACCGCCACCGTGGTGCATTTCGGGCCGAAAGGCGGAGACATGCCCGACAAGGAACACAAGCATCCCTCCGACGCGGGCGACAAAAAGTAGCGGGCGGGAATTCTTCTGACTGAACCCGGCGGGCGGCAACGCCCGCCGTTTTTATGCCCGCTTCCACCAACTGGTGAGGCTCTTGGATTTCGGGGCCTGCGGACTCTGGTACTGTTTCACCACGAGTTGGCTGCGCGAGGCCTCCAGCGCCATGATGAATTCCTCGTAGCTGAGAAAGCGTTCGGCCGGATTCTTCGCCATGCATTTGACCAGCGCGTCGCTGGTCGGCTGCGTGATTTCGGGCACGACCAGGTTCGGCGGCGTCAGCGGCGTCTGCACCTGGGCCACAATCACTTCTTCCACCGTTGGCGCTTCAAACGGCACGTGTCCGGTCATGGCGTGATACACCGTGGCCCCGAGGCTGTACATGTCGGACAGGAACGTTTCCGGCTCGCGTTTGATTTTTTCGGGCGCGACGTAATAAGGCGTACCCCAAGTCACGTCTTCGACTTCATGCTCCACGTCGGCTTTGCGTGCGAGGCCGAAATCCACCAGCTTCGGTTCGTGGTCGGCGTTGAACAGGATGTTGCCCGGTTTGATGTCGCGGTGCAGTAGATCGTGCTTGAGCGCCATGTTCAGGGCGTCGGCAATTTTAATGCCGATGTCGAGCATGTCGAGTTCCGGCAACAGGCGCAGCTTTTCAATACGCGCGTCCAGGCTGCCGTGGTCGGCCAACTCCATGACCAGGTACGACTGGCCTTCCCAGTCGTCGAACGCGTAAATGTGGACGATGTTGGTATGGTTGAGCCGCGCGCAGGCGCGGGCTTCGCGATAAAAACTTTCGAGCGCCTTCGCGTCGTTGAGCAGCTCCTTGCGCATCAATTTCACCGCCACCATGCGTTCCAGGGTGGTGTCCCACGCCCGATAGACCGTGCCCATGCCGCCCGAGCCAACCACGCTGCGCAATTCGAACTGCCGGATCATCATGGGCATCATGATGGGATGCCCGCACTTGCTGCACGGCACGGTGGCCAGGGGCGCCAAGTCACCCGGGATGAAGACCTTGGTCTCGCACCAGCCGCAGGTGACCATTCGCAGTTGCTCGCTCATGCTGAAATCAATTTAGCACTACTTCTCCGGCCGACAAGCTTTGAGAAAACCTGCCCGTCAGGGTGAAAAAATCCCTTTGACAAGCAAGCTCAAATGGTGTTTCTTTTCCACGGTTGAACATGAAAACCGCGATGACTCAAAGTCTGAAGCACGCGCCGGTCACTGGCTGCAAGGCCATTTGGCAGCGCGACTCCCGTCTTTTTGGCAGCGCGGGTGGGGAGTTCTGAGACCAGGACCAGATTTGTTGAAAAACCCGCGATTGCCAGTCAATCGCGGGTTTTTCGCTTTTCACCCCAAACCCAACCAACAAGAAAGGAACAAAATGAAAAGAAATGAAATCCGGGTGCCGGCCAGGTTCGGCCCCGAAACACGGTTCGAAGTGCGACCGGTTCCGCCGGCGCCCTTCCGGGCCGTGCTGGAATCCGAGTTCGAGCGGCTAAAGAACCGCCTGCTCGCGCGGCATCTGGCCGAGGCGCCCGCCCCGGAGCTGAACCCCCCGTTGCGGCGCGCGGCCAACGAGGCGGCGGCGCTGGCCTGGGCCACGGTTGTCCCGTTGCTCGTGTTCCCGGTGCTGTTCGAGGAAAAAATCGAGGCCGTCTTCCGGCATGCTGCCCGCCAAGCGCGCATCCGGGAGGCCAGCCGGGAGCTGCTCGCCGTATGAAACCGCGCCAGCTTGATTGGAGAACATCCGCGGAGACGGCGGGAGCAGTAACCTGTCAACGGGGTTGCCGTGACGACGCGTCGCGCCGAAGCGTGGCGAAGGTGGAAGTGCGCACCGTGCTGGCGGGGAGCCGTTGATACGGCCCTGAATTTTCAGGGCCGCGCCAACGGCTTCTCGCCGCGCCCTGCTAGCAACGCGACGGTCGCCAAAGTGAACGGGCAGTTCCGTTCGTGAACTTGAATTACGCCGTTGAATAACGGCGACTACGGAAGGAGGTGGTCGATGGGAACAAAATCGGGGACGCGGACATTTCGTCTGCGTCCCCGGAAATTTTTCGATCATGGTTTCTGGACGCGCTCAATCCGGGCGCCAACTCATCCGTTGGAGTTGAAACTCCGGCTTGGTTCGGTTCCGTCCGCGCCCCTTTGATGGGGAATCACTTCTGCTCGTATTCGTCGGGCCAGATTTTGACGTGATAACCGGTGGAAAGAAGATGCTTCCGGGTTCGCTCGAAGGCAGCATCCACACGTTGCTGCTCGGCTTTTCGTAACTGTTCATTCTGAATCGAGGCTATCCGCTGTGCTTCCGTCGTCGATCGCTCCAAGCCCAACGTCCATTTCCCGGTGGCGGCGTCCCGGCTCTCATACTCGAAACCAAAGGCGATGGCCCCTTGAGAATCTTCATAACGAAGAATTCTGGCCGTGCGGGCGAAATTGATTTTGTACGGAGCTTTCACCTTTCCTCGACACGCTCGATCCGCGCGCCCAGCCGGCGCAGCTTCGCGTCCATCTTTTCGTAGCCGCGGTCCAGGTGGTAAATGCGATTGACGTGCGTGGTGCCTTTGGCCGCCAGCCCGGCGATGACCAGCGCCGCCGACGCGCGCAAATCGCTCGCCATCACCGGCGCGCCGCTCAGCGGCCGGCCGCCTTTCACGATTGCACTCGGCCCCTCGATCTCAATGTCCGCGCCCAGCCGGCCCAGTTCGCTCACGTGCATGAAGCGCGACTCAAAAATCCGCTCGGTGATGATGCTGATGCCCGGTGCCAGCGCGAGCAGCGACATCATCTGCGCCTGCACATCCGTCGGAAAACCGGAATACGGCAGCGTCGTCACATCTACTGATTTAAGCTGGCCGCGGCGACGCGCAATCAAATTCGCCCCGCGCCGCTCCACCGCCACACCCGCTTCCTGCAATTTGTCAATCACCGCCCGCAAATGGTCGGCACGGGCGCCTCGCAATGTGATTTCGCCGTCGGTCGCGGCGGCGGCAATCGCGTAAGTCGCCGCTTCAATCCGGTCGGGAATGACCGTGTGTTTCGCGCCGTGTAATTTTTTGACGCCGGCAATCGTGATGGTCGGGCTGCCGGCGCCGGAAATTTTCGCGCCCATCGCGTTCAGAAATTTTGCCAGATCCACCACCTCCGGCTCACAGGCGGCGCTTTCGATGACGGTGATGCCCTCGGCCACCGTTGCGGCCATCATCACGTTGGCCGTGCCCAGGACGGTCGAGCCGGCGCGTCCGCCCAGAAACATGGCCGTGCCACTAAGCTGTTTGGCCGCGGCGCTCACGTAGCCACCGGCAATGTTGATTTTGGCACCCAAGGATTCAAAGCCTTTCAAGTGCAGATTGATGGGCCGGGCGCCGATGACGCAGCCGCCGGGCAAAGAAACGCGTGCCCTTTTCAACCGGCCGAGCAGCGGACCCATGATGCAAATCGACCCGCGCATTTTGCGAACAAGCTCGTAATCGGCGTAGCCAAGGACCTGTTGCGCGCGGACGGTCAGCGTGCCGCGCTCGAATTTCACCGCAGCGCCGAGCGATTCGAGAATCCGCACCATGAACCGCGTGTCGCTCAAATCCGGCACGCCCCGGATGACGCACGGCTCGCCGGTCAGCAGCGTGGCCGCCATGATGGGCAGCGCGGCGTTCTTGCTGCCGCTGATGGTCACCGTGCCGTGCAGGGGCACGCCGCCTTTGATTAAGAAGCTTTCCATTTTTGAAAATCCATATTGGGTAGGGACACCGCGCTGCGGCGTCCGGTCGGCGCCGCGCGCCGATCCTACCTGAATTATTTTCGCGCGATCAAAATTCTTTGCCGGTGACTGTAGTCTTCCTTCACCGCTTCGACAATCCACTTTTCAGTTTCAAAGATTTTCCGGATGGCTTCCGCCTGGCCGTCGCCGAATTCGAGCATGATTTTCCCGTCCGTTTTCAGGAACGGCTTCGCCTCCGCTGCCAGCCGGCGGTAGAAATCCAGGCCGTCGGCGCCGCCGTCCAGCGCCACACGCGGATCGAAATCGCGCACCTCCGGCTGGAGGGTGGCGATTTCGGCCGACCGAACGTAGGGCGGATTGCTGATGATCAGATCAAACATCCGGAGGGGCGAGCTCTGCGAGTCCTCATTTTCAACTTTTGTGTTTGGGGCTCGTGGAACTCGCCCCTCCGAATGAAGCGCCGCAAACCCGTCGCCTTGCACAAATTCAACACGATCGATGACGTTATTTCGCGCTGCGTTTTCCCGGGCCAAAGCGAGGGCTTCGGGCGAAATGTCCGTGGCGACGATTTTTGCGGCGGGGCATTTGGCGGCCAGGGCGATGGCAATGCAGCCGGTGCCGGTGCCGAAGTCCAGGGCGTTGGTAGGGACGCGCTGCTGCGCGTCCTGGCCGACCGGCAGGTCGGCCCTACCACAGAGAAATTCCCAGCCGGCTTCGGCGAGCAGCTCGGTTTCCGGGCGCGGCACGAGGGCGTGACGGCTCACGGCGATTTCGAAGCCGCAAAACGAGGTCGAGCCGGTGAGATGCTGCAACGGCTCGCGCTGGCCACGGCGCCTGACCAGTTCGCGCAGGGCGTCGGTTTCCGCTGTGGTGAGCACCCGCTCGAAATTCAGGTACAGCATCATGCGCGGCAGCTTGAGCAGCTGCGCCAGCAGCAACTCGGTCTGGAGGCGCGGCGAGTCCACTCCTTTTTTGGCCAGGAATTCCGTGCTTTTCTGAATCGCCTCAAGAACCGTCACGCGCCGAATCTAAACGGGAATCGCCCAAGGCAAAACTTTTTTGGGCGGAAACCTTCGGGTCGCGGCTGTGGATGAACAAGCCGGTTTGATAAACGATATAATAACCGGCCATCAGCCCGAAAATAAAGAAGGTCAATGGACTTTGCATGGCCGGCGGGTGGCCGGACGCGATCGCGGCGTCGCGCAACACCATGAAGCGATAGGCGATCCGCCCCACCATCAACAGCGAAAGGCCAACGCCGATGTGGGTGTTGGGCGTGTAAAAATGTCCTTCAGCACTGGTTTCGAAACGGGTCAGGCGAAGGCCGACCCACCCCAACAGCACTCCCGGCAGCAGGCCGCCCAGAATGCCCGCCAGCAGCCGCGGTTGATGTAGCGAGGTGAGGACCAGCAGCAGGCTCAACCCGCTGAAAAAGACCACCGACGTTACCGCCCGCCGCGGACGCAAAGGCTGACGACCGATGTTGCGGCGGACGCGCTTATAAATCCGCCAGGCAACCAAAGCCAGCACCGCGGCGAAGATGACGGGGGACGACCTCATCCCCGGAGGCTAGGGGCATAATCCCACTTGTCCAGACGAAATGTCTTATTTCCCGGTCGCAACATCCGGCTTCCGGTGCGAGAGATGTTTGATGCCCTCAAGATAGGCGAGGACAAGTTCGGGCAGATCCTTGCTGTAGCCGCCTTCGAGCAGGCTGAACAGCGGCACCTTCAGCGTATCCAACTCCTGGCCGAGCCAGTGAAAATCGTCCACTTCCAGCACGCCCCCGCCCAGCGGGTCCCGCACGTAAGCGTCGAATCCCGCCGACACGGCGATGAGATCGGGTCGGTAATTGTTCAGGTCCTCGAGCGCTCGCTTCAGCACGGCCAAATACTGCTCGCGCGGTGTGCCCGGAGCGACGGGATAATTGAAGCAATTATTGCCGACATTCGCGGCGCCGGTGCCGGGATAGAACGGGTAGAGGTGGATGGAAAAAAGCGCCAGGCCGGGCCGGTTGACCAGAATGGCTTCGGTGCCGTTGCCATGATGCACGTCAAAATCGAAAACCGCGACGCGTTTAGCGCCAGCCGCCGACGCGGCGAGCGCGGCGATGGCAATGTTGTTCAGATAACAAAAACCCATCGCCCGGTCGCGGGTAGCATGATGCCCCGGCGGCCGCATGAGGCTGAAAACCGGCTCGCCCTGGCGCGCAGCGGCCAGCGCGTCCAGTGCGGCAGCGACGGAGGCGCGGGCGTAACTGGCAATATTCTCGTGGTACGGCGTGTCGGCGTCGAAATCCACCGGCTGATCCAGCCGGGCGAGGTGTTGGGCGGAGTGGGCGCGCAAAATCGTCACGTCATCCGCGCGGCCGGGCGCGGCCCATTCAATCGGCAGGAAAGTCTGGCGATGCAGCGTCGCAAGGGTGCGGGTGATCCGCTCGGGACGTTCGGGATGTCCCGGGCAGGCGTAGCCGGCGCAGCGTTCGTCGGTGATGACCTTCATGAGCGGAATTTAAGCACGAAAAGCCCCAAAGGGACATGAATTTGTCGCCGGGCCGCGAATCAATTCCTTTTACAAACGGAACGGATTTCATTAGGCTGGAAGTATTAAGGATTCAATTATGTACAAAAATTCACTGGTGGTCGCAGCAACATTGGCAGTGGTGACGTTTCGGGCCGGGGCATGGGATTACGAAGGGCATCGCGCCGTTAACGAGCTGGCGCTGGCGTCGTTGCCGGCGGATTTCGGCGGGTTCAAGCTGACGCCCGAGATGAAGGAACGCGTGGCGTTTCTGGCGGGCGAGCCTGACCGCTGGCGAAACGTGGGCGATTTGCCGCTGCGGAACGTCAACGGCCCCGACCATTATATTGATCTGGAGGATTTGCGCTGGTACAACCTGACGCCGGAGACGCTGCCGCTGCTGCGTTATGATTTTGCCGCGGACATCGCCCGGGAGCGGGCGGCGCACCCGGACAAATTCCCGCCGATTGATCCAACCCGGGACACCGACCACACGCGCGAGCTGAGCGGGTTCCTGCCGTGGGCCATCACGGAAAATTACGAAAAGCTGAAGTCCTGTTTCAGTTACCTGAAAACGTTTCAGAAGTATGGCGGCACGCCGGCGGAGATCGCCAATGCGGAGGCCAATGCCGTTTATGTCATGGGGGTCATGGGGCATTACGTTGGAGACGCCACCCAGCCGCTGCACACGACCATGCATTTCAACGGCTGGGCCGGCGAGAATCCGCATGGTTATACGACCAATCGCAGCTTCCACGCGTGGATTGACGGCGGTTATTTTCACCAGACCGGCGGGATTGATGTGGCGAAGCTGGCGGGAAAAATCCATCCGGCCGAGCGCATCAGAAACGCCGGCGAGCCGGAGGGGATGTTTCGCGACGCCGTGGCGTACATCGCGGCCCAAAACAAGCAAGTCGAGCCACTATACGTCCTGGAGAAGGAAGGCAAGCTGACCGGCGAGGGTGACAAGGGTTTGGAAGGCCGGGCGTTCCTCGACGGCCAGCTCGTGAAGGCCGGCCAGATGCTGGGTGACATCTGGTACACGGCCTGGCTGGAAGCGCCGGAAGATCAATATCTCCAGCGCCACCTGCAGGAGCGCAACGCGGCCGCCGCGCCCGCAGAGAAGAAACCGTGATTGCGCCGCCGGACGGAATAAACTTGCTGCCCGCCCGGCCCGGCGCAGAATAGCTTTGCTTCGGGCCCGTAGCTCAGCGGTCAGAGCAGGCGACTCATAATCGCTTGGTCCTCGGTTCAAATCCGAGCGGGCCCACCAATCCAAATCCCATCCCGGGCATTTCCGGATTCGAACCAGTGCACTCTCGTGAGCAAATGGCCAACCGAATGACCAAAGCATGCGCGGCGGCAGTCCCGCCCTTAACCTTGTTTATACGCTAATCACTGCCCAAGAAGACCAAGCAGGGAATGCTGCACGAAAGTGCAGCCTTTGCCAGGAGAATTTAGAACGCTAAATTTGAGGCATCATTCTACTGGACAGGAATTTTTGCTCGGATTACGGTCTTTTCATGAAAAACGATAGGCTGCAGAAGGCGTCGTCTATTTAGAAGTTAGGCGGCAGAAAGTTTATACAAATATGGCAGTCTCGGTGTCTATCGTATGATATGAAGACAAAAATCACTCTCGTTCTTGTAGTGGTAACCGCTCTTGCTGTTGGATTTGTTGCTGGCAAGTTTCAGGCATCGTTCCCGTGGAAGGAGCATTTAACTTCCTACACCTTTGAGCGCGACGCATACAGTGCCAGTTGCTACACTCGGGTTTTGACTTTGTGGCGGAGCGGACATGAGGACGACGCTAGAGATTCTTTAGAGAAGTTTTTGGATTTGTCTTTAGCAAGCCTTCAGAATATACCAGCACGAGCAGAGGTGGACGGCGTTCGCGATGCAATACTTCAAGCGCGAGACTATCGTGCCAAGTATCCACACACATCTGGCATTGCCGAGATTGACAATAGAGTGAGCCGGACTTTTGCTTTGTTACCGAAGTGATGCCGCCTAACATGAGGATAGGCTGCACGATTTTTACTGCTAGGCTGGACATTTGAGGGCGAGCAATCTGATACCGCCATCTGATACTGGTTGCCAAATTTCGGCGGATTCGTGCTGATGCGTGAGGAAGTGCGTTCCTCAACACTGAGTCGCCTGCTCTGACCGCTGAGCTACGGCCCGCCAAGGGAAGTTATTCTGCGCCGGGCCAGACCGTCAACAAGTTCATTCCGCCACGTTCAGTCCAAGTCCAGGTCTTCGATCTCCAGGAAGCCGTGCAACTGGCGGATGCGCGTGGGATGGCGCATCTTCCGGAGCGCTTTGGCTTCGATCTGCCGGATGCGCTCGCGGGTGACGCGGAATTGCTGCCCGACCTCCTCGAGCGTGCGCGCGCAGCCATCGCCCAGGCCGAACCGCAGCTCCAGCACCTTCCGCTCGCGCTCGGTCAGGCTGCACAGCACGTCGCCCAGCTTGTCTTTGAGCAGGCTGAAGCTGGTGATATCGAGCGGGTTGTCGGCGGCCTTGTCCTCGATGAAATCGCCGAAATTGGCGTCCTCGGCGTCGCCGACCGGGGACTGGAGGGAAATCGGCTGCTGCGCCATCTTCAACACGGCGCGCACGCGTTCCACGGGGATTTGCATTTCGTCGGCGATTTCCTCCGGGGTGGGCTCGCGGCCGAAGTCCTGCAGCAGGCGTTTCTGGGTGCGCATGAGCTTGTTGATGATTTCGATCATGTGCACCGGGATGCGGATGGTGCGGGCCTGGTCGGCGATGCTGCGGGTGATCGCCTGGCGGATCCACCAGGTGGCGTAGGTGGAGAACTTGTAACCGCGGCGGTACTCGAACTTTTCCACGGCCTTCATCAGGCCCATGTTGCCTTCCTGGATGAGGTCGAGGAAGGAGAGCCCGCGATTGGTATATTTCTTGGCGATGGAGATGACGAGGCGGAGGTTGGCCTCGACCATTTCGGTTTTGGCCTGGAGCGCCTTGGTGGAAAATTCGCGCAGGCGGTCGAAGGTGCGGAGATAGTCCTCATGCGGCATGCGGACAAATTCCTCGAGCGCCCGGATTTTCTGGCGCTCGGCCTCGACGAGGTGCCGCTGGGCGCTGGATTCGCGCTGCGCCTCGGCGTCGGCCAGGGCGCGCAGGCTGTACTGCAGTTTGTCATGGATGTTTTCGGCGACCAGGGCCATTTCCTCGATGACCTTGTGTTTGCAGCAGAATTTGGGGAACAGCCGCTGCAACTTTTGATCGAGCCGCTTGAAGGCCGCCTGGGCGCGAGTGACCTTGGGCTTGGTCGCCGCATTCCGCCACAGGGTGTATTTCTCATCCACCTCCCGGTCAATCTCGCGCACCTGGGCCGCCAGCCGCTGCAGGGCGCGGAGATGCCCGTTGCGATTGTCCACCTTTTTGTCGAGGATGACCCGGTCGAACCGTTCGCGGGGCGGGTCCACCAGCAACTTTTCGGCGAGGGCGATGTGTTCCTTGCCGGCGAACCCGAGGCTGTAAATGATTTTGCGGACTTCGTTTTCCGCGGCTTCAATGCGCTTGGAAATCTCCACCTCCTGTTCGCGCGTCAACAGGGCGACCTGCCCCATTTGCTTGAGGTACATCCGCACCGGGTCGTCAAGGATGTCCAGGCGCGTCGTGTCCTCCTCCTCGGTTTCGGGTGTCTTGACCCGGTCCACTTCCGCCTGGTCAACGATCTCGATGTCGAGGCTGCGGAGCTTGGTGAAAATCAGGTCCAGCTTTTCCGGCTCGATGGTATTGTCCGGCAACGCATCGCTGATATCGTTGTAAGTGAGGTGCCCCTGTTCCTGGGCGAGGCGGACAAGTTCCTTGATTTTCTCGGCCAGCTCGGCATCGGCATCCGCCGGCGGCGCTCCGTTGTGCGACGGGCCGCCCCCCGCATCTTTGCCGGAAGCCGGGACTTTGTCAGACTTGTTGCTTTTCTGGGAGGAATCCACCTCGGGTTTGCGAACCTGCGATTTAGACATACGCATACTGCCCTCCCGGTTTAGCACCGGCAGTGCGCCGGAATATGAAAACTCCCTCTCCGCCCGTCAAGCGGGTAAATGTATTTTTTATCCCCGGGCCGAAAGCCGGCGGTCGGCAAAAACTTCATACCTCGTCGGCGACGTAAAAATCGCGCTTTTTAAGTTGTTCCAGAATCATTTCCACGGTCCGGTCGATCGCGCCCAGGTTTTCCTTCACAACCCGCTGCGCGTTGCGTCCCATTTCGGTACGGCGTTTTTCATCCGCCAGCAATCCGGCGATGCTTTGCTCCAGTTCCTCGGGGCTGCGCACCTGAATGGCCCCGTGGCGCGCGACAAAATTCCGCGTGATGTCGGCAAAGTTCTGCATGTTCGGCCCCACCACCATTGCCTTGCCCAG
Source organism: Candidatus Acidiferrum sp. (assembly GCA_035506715.1). Taxonomy (GTDB): domain Bacteria; phylum Verrucomicrobiota; class Verrucomicrobiia; order Limisphaerales; family UBA11358; genus UBA11358. The sequence continues at coordinate 72,819 of DATJOW010000026.1, forward strand.
TGCTCCCGGTTCAATTGGATTTTGCCCTCCCATGGCCGTCATGCTTTTGCCGACAAAGACTACTGTCGCACAGGAATAGAAAAATCGCAACTCGCCGGTGGTATTCACCAGCAGGCAGGTCACTTCGCCCTCCGCATGTTTCGTGTTGGTGTAAATCTCGTTGCGGTAGATGAACTTGACGCCCCGCTCCTGCAGCTGCCGGCCCACGTCCTTGGCGCGCTCGAAATGCCGCGGCACCAGGACCAGGAACAGCTTGGGGAACTGCCGGCGCAGGCGCTGGGCGATCTCCGCCAGCAACACCTCTTCGCCGGCGTGAGTGCTGCCGCCGATCAAAACCGGCGCATCCGCCGGCACCCCGAGCTGCCGCAGCAGCGCCGGAACGTCGAGCGTTCTCCGCTCGTCCAGCTTGGCGGCATCGAATTTCAAATTGCCCACCCGGCGGATCACCTCCGGCCGGCAGCCGACCGATCGCAAACGCTCGGCGTCGGCTTCGTTCTGCGCGCCGACGCCGGCGAACGACGCGAAGAGCGGCCGGAACAAAAACCCAAACTGCTGGTAACCCCGGTACGAACGGTCCGACAGCCGGGCATTGACCAGAAAGAGCGGAATGCCCAAATCGCGGGTACGCCAGATGAAATTGGGCCAGATTTCCGCCTCCACCAGGATGACGGCCTCCGGATGGATGACGGCCAGGGCACGGCTGACCCATTTCCGGCGGTCCACCGGGTAATAGATTTTACTGATGTGGGTCGGCAATCGCTGGCGCAACTCCGCCATGCCGGTGGTGGTGGTGGTGGAAACGACGATTTTGGCGTTGGGCACGCGCGGCTCGAGGGCCTGTATGAGCTGGGTGCACAAATTGACCTCGCCGACGCTGACGGCGTGGATCCAGATGACATGGCGGTTGGTCAGCGCCTGCTTGAGGCCCGCGTGGTAGTGTCCGAACCGCTCGCGAAAGCCGGGCACCCAATTGCCGCGCCGCCACAGCCGCCAGAAATAATAGGGCGACGACAAGACAAAAAAAACATTGAACAGGATGCTGTAAATGGTTCGCACGCTAATCCCGAAGTTTGCAGCCCCAGTTTTCCGGAATCGGACGGCCGATGCAAAGAAAATGTTGGCGACCGCCGGAGCCGCAAGCCAAATTTGCTTGTTCCCCGGCAACTGATTTGCTCCATTGCCGCCCATGACGCAACCGACCGACGCGCCGCCGCCCGTCCGTTCCCGGCTTTTTCAGCGGCCCTGGACCTGGTGGTTTCTGGTGCTGGTTCTCGTGACCGTCTCGGTGGTGCGGCTGCGATTGCTGAATCTTCCGCTCGAACGCGACGAAGGCGAATACGCCTACGCCGGCCAGCTCTTGCTCCAGGGAATTCCGCCCTATCAACGGGCCTACAACATGAAATTCCCCGGCACCTACGCGGCGTATGCGATTATCCTGGCGCTGTTCGGCCAGACCCCGGCCGGGATTCACTTCGGCATTTTGTGCCTGACCACGCTGACGGCGCTCATGCTTTTCTGGCTGGGCAGACGGATGCTCGACGACACAGCGGGCGTCGTGGCCGCCTCGTTTTATGCCGTGCTGGCCGCCAGCCCCTCCATGCTCGGCCTGGCCGGGCACGCCACGCATTTCGCCGCGTTTTTTGCGACGGCCGGCTTAGGTCTGATGTGGCGAGCGCGGCAGGAGGGCCAGTGGCAGGCCCTAGCGGCTTCCGGCCTGCTGTTCGGACTGGCCGTCCTGATGAAGCAACACGGCGCGGTCATTGCGCTGTGGGCGGCCATTTATTTCACCGGCTTCGCCGGCCGCCGACCGGGATGGCCGCCGGGCAAACGGCTGGCCGCCGTTGCGATTTTCGGCACGGCCATGATTCTGCCCTTTGCCCTGTGCTGTTTAATGCTTTGGCGGGCGGGGGTGTTTGAAAAATTCTGGTTCTGGACGATCGAGTATGCGCGGCAATATGCTTCCATCGTGCCGCTCTCGGAGTCGCCCAGATTTCTGTGGCAAGGCTCCCGCCATGCACTGGCGAAGGCGGTCGGGCTGCTGCCGTTTGCGCTGGCCGGAACGGTCGTCCTCTGGTTCGACACCCGGCTGGCCAAATCGCGGGTCTGGCTTTTCAGCTTCGGGCTGGCGTCGGGGTTGAGCGTGTTCCCGGACTTTTATTTCCGGAAACATTATTTCCTGCTGATGTTGCCGGGCGCGGCCCTGCTGGCCGGCGCGGCGGTCAGCGGACTTTGCTGGCGGGAACGACAAAAGCCCGGGCGGGTTGCCTGGCAGCACTGGCCGCTTGGAGTCTATGGTCTGGCCGTGGCCACCACCGTTTTGATGTGTGCGAATATCTGGTTTCTCCAAACGCCGTTTCAGGCCACGCGCACCACGTATCAGGCGGATCCCTTTCCGGAAGCCGAAGAAGTGGCCAAATTCATCCGGGCCAATACCACCCCAGCCGAACCGCTGGCTGTGCTCGGGTCGGAACCGGAGTTGTATTTTCTTTCCCGCCGCCATTCCGTGACGGGCTACATCTACACCTATGGCATGATGGAGCCCCAACCCTTTGCCCGGCGCATGCAGGCGGAAATGATTCACGACATCGAAACCAGCCGTCCCGGTTTCATTATATTTGTGGACGCGCCGTTGTCCTGGTTCCGGCAGCCGGATTCGGATCCGGGAATCTTTACCTGGTGGGATTCCTACCGGACCAACTACATGCTGGTCGCGCTGGCCGATGTGTTGTCGTCGAACACGACCGTTTATGCCTGGGGGCCAGAGATGGTAAAACGATATGGTGGGGCGCGCGGCAGCGCATTGGAAGTCTATCAACGCCTGACCAACGCGCCCGCTGCGGAGGCGACCACGGCAAAGTGAAGGGATCCCGCATGACGGTACTCCTGTCCAATCCCGTTTGGCGCAAGGCCTCCTGGCTGACCGCCCTGGCGCTCACCGCCTCAGCCGTTCTCCTGCACTTCTTTTCGCAGACCCAGGTGGGGGGCTTGTGGCGCGATGAGATCGCCATCATCAATATCGCGCGCTTGCCGTCCTGGCTGGAAACTTTTCAGCGCCTGCCACACGATCATTGCCCGATTGTGTTTCCGGCGGTGGTGAAGTTTTGGACGGCGCTGGGGTGGGGACAAACCGACGCCGGCCTGCGGATGCTGGGGCTGGCCATCGGACTACTCGTGGTGACGTCATATTGGACCGCCAGCCAGCTGATGGGCCGGCAACCGCCGCTGGTGTTCCTGGCGCTGGTCGCGGTGAACCCGGTGGTGATTCGTTATACCGAGACGATTCGCGGTTACGCGTTGGGCATCGCTTTGATCGTGCTAACCATGGGTTTGATCTGGCGCTATATCGAAACGCCGAACCTAGGGCGAGGATTGCTGGCAGGGCTGGGTGCCTTGCTGAGTGTCCAGACCCTTTATCAAAATGCCTTTTTTTTGCTGGCGATTGGCCTTGCCGGCATGGGGGTGTGCTTCCGCCAAAACCAGCGAGCCAAGGCGCTGGGTATTCTGGCGATCGGATTGGTTGCCGCTCTCTCCATGCTGCCCTATGTTCGTCCGGTGCTGCAGGCGCAAGAATGGTGGATCGTCGTGAGCCAGACGGGAACGAGCCTGGGCATCGCCTGGCGTCATCTGGCGCGGCTTACCGGCGTCTTTCTGGGAGCGTGGATGATTGGACTCGTCCTGGCCGCGGGTTTTGGCCTGAGCCGGCTGTTGCCCGGCCGGCAACCTGCATCGGACCGTGACCGGCCGGATCTGGCATTGTTTGGCGGCATTTCCCTGATACTGGGAATAATCGGCTTTGGCGTGTTTCTACGGCTAACCGGTTTGCCTACCCAACTCTGGTATTACATACCGGGTTTGTGCTTTGCCGCGGTGTGTTGCGACGCCGTAGTGTCCCGGGCACATCCTATTGCCCGGATGGCCGTGCTGGTCTTGGCAGTGGCCGCGCTTCTGGTTTCCGTTTCGCCGGCGGCGTTTGCGGCCTTGCGCTGGCGGCAGACGAACGCCGACCTGGTGGCGGCGCAGGTGGCCAAGGATTCTGACGCCGGGGATTTGATCATCGTCCACCCGTGGTATTTCGGCTTGACGTACGATTTCTATTACCGGGGCGCCGCGAAATGGACGACCTTGCCGCCGCTGGCAGATTATCGGTTCCACCGTTACGACCTGCTCAAAGAAAAGCTGGCCACGACCAATGCCATCGCCCCGGTCATGGCGCAATTGGAAGCGACCCTCCGTTCCGGTCATCGCGTTTGGATTGTGGGCAATATCTCCGCCCCGCCGGCGGGTGCGCCCCCGCCCCGCGATCCGCCCGTTGCGCCGCATGGTCCGTTGGGTTGGTCGGATTATCCCTACACGGAGGCCTGGGGCAATGAGGTCGGCTATTTCCTCGAGCAGCACGTCACCCAAGCCACGCTGGTAATCAATCCGGCCACCAACGCCATTCCCATCAACTCGAACGAAAGGGTGACCCTGGTGGTCGCCAATGGCTGGCGGGATTCAACCCCGACGAATTCACCGTAAACCATCCACTCACCGCCAGGCCACATGGACAAAACCCAAAACCATTTGCGGCTCAGCGTGCTGTTCCTGGGAGTGCTGGTTACCGGCCTGGTGGCGCGATTGCTGGCGGCCACGTGCGGCCAGGATTATGACATGGACTCCTGGCAACTCGTGGCAGGCATCGCCGATCGGGGTGAGAATGTGTATGCCAGCACGGACCGTTACAATTTTGCGCCAGGTTGGTTCCACATCCTGCATGGTTTAAGCGTACTGTCCGGCCACAACCCGATTGTGTTCCGCTACCTTGTGGCCGGCTTTCTCAGTTTGGCGGATGCGGGGATTTTTTTCTTCCTGTGGCGCCGCTTCGGCCGGCTGGCAGCTTGCTGGTTTTTTCTGAATCCGATTTCAATCATCGTCAGCGGCTACCAGTGCAATTTTGACAACGTGGCGGTTTTGCTGGGACTGCTGGCGGCGGGATTGATGAGAGACAACCTTGACCAGCCGCTCAACCGCCGAAAATTTCTGGGGCTGTTCCTGCTAGGACTGTCGCTGGTAATCAAGCACGTGTTTTTCGCCTTTCCGTTCTGGCTGGCCGTCAAGCAAAAGGGGATGCTCCCAAAACTGGTGGTGATTCTGGTGCCCGTTGCCCTGTTCGCCTTGAGTTTTGTTCCTTACTGGCCTGCTGGCAGCCAGGGCATTGTGCAGAATGTGTTTCATTATCGGTCTTTCACCAACGAATTTTTCTATCGCATGTTTCTGCCGCAGTTCGTGCAATTTATGTTTGGCAGCCAGGCCGTCTGGTTTTTCCTGCTGGTTCTCTTCGCCTTTATGTACAGGCAAAAGAACACGGTTGAATCCCTATTGCTCTACACCTGCGTGCTGGTGGCGGCGTCGCCGGCCAACATCAATGAATACCTGGCCATCCCCGGCGCCTTTGTGGCCACGCATCTGAATCCCTTCAGCATCCTGTATACCGCCGTCGGCACGTTGCATCTGCTCGTGGATGTTAACGGTTTCCATTTGACCAGCCTGAGCTCGACGGTCTGGATTGATATTGCCATCTACCTGCTATGCTTGAGCTGGGGCTGGGTTACTTGGCGCCAACCGCTCCAAGCCGGGCTCAGTCGGCTTCTGCGCTGGTGTGTTGCTGAGGTCAAAAACCAGTTGGGACTGAAACCCTAGGCTTGCCGGCCCGGAGCGCGTTTCAGTTCAGACCGCACCTGTTTGACCAAGGTGGTATGCTTCTGTCGGGATGGCTGGGGCAGGATGTTGCGGATGGAAAGAAACGAATGAAACCATGGAAAACCCTCGCGCTGTCAGCCGGTTTATTTTGATTCTATTGATCGCCATCGCGGTTGGGGTCGGCCTGGCCATCTGCGTCCATTTTAATTCAAATTAAGGCGCCACCCGGGACAGCGCTGCTTGACGGAATCCCATTTCGCTGCGACTTTGCCCGTGCTTGGCGCAAAACGCGGCAGCGTCGGCGACAAGCACCTTGTTCGCTGACATTTCGAAAACTCCCGCGGTGCAATCCCTGGCCCGGCGCGTGGAGGATGGCGGAGTGTTGCCCTGCGCCGGGATTAGCCCGTCCGCTCAACCGTTTTTCGCGGCCTTGCTTTGTCATCTTTTCCCGCAACGACCGCTCGTTGTCGTCACCGACCACCTCAAATCGCAGGAGAGTTTTCATCAGGATCTTGAGACGTGGCTAGCCCTTGAGCCCAAAGCCCAAAACCCAAAGCTCGACGTCGCCAAATCTCCAGCCTCCAGCCTCCAGCCTCCAACTTCGCCGCTTTTCTTTCCGCCCTGGGATGCGCTGCCGCAGGACGGCAAGCTGCCGCACGCCGACACCATTAGTGACCGCCTGGAAACCCTCGTCGAGCTGGTTCAAAATTCTTGGGAGGGCGGAGCTCCGCGACACCCCCGTTCTCAGGGGCTCGTGGAACCAGCCCCTTGGGAAATTCCCGTCATCGTGACGAGTGTTACCGCGCTGCTGCAGAAGACCTTCGCGCCGGAGGGCCTGAACGGTTGCACGCGCCGGCTCCAGCGCGGCGATAAAATCAATCCGCTCGACCTCGTCGTATGGCTCGAAGACCAGGGTTATGAACCGGAGGCCCAGGTCACGCAGAAGGGCGACATCGCTCTGCGCGGCGGCATCCTCGACGTCTGGCCGCTGACCGGACCCTGGCCCGTGCGACTGGAATTTTTTGGCGATGAACTGGAGTCCCTGCGTCATTTCGATCCGCTGACGCAAATGTCCCGCGAGGAAATCGGCGCCACCACTTTTCCGCCCGGCGGTGAATGGGGAATCCTCAGGGGCAGAGTTCAGAAGCCAGAATTCAGAAGCCGGATTCAAACCGGCCTGGCAACGCTGATCGATTATCTGCCGCGAGAAACCATCTTTTTGCTTTGCGAACCGGAGCAGCTTGCCCTGCGTGCCGATGAATACGCACAACAAATCCCAAAGGACGATCCGCTGGTCATCGCCTGGCCGGACGTCCGGGGCGAATTGAGCCGACGCCACCTGACGTTGATTGAGCTGTCTGGTGATATTGAAACCGGCGAATTCCGTCCGCCATCCTCCCAACCCCATCTTCGTGTCGATAGCCTCGATGCCTACCGTCCGCTGGGCGATCGCGTGCCGGACCTGCAAATTGCCGAGGCTCAACGCCGGGAATTCTTCCACCAACTCCACCGCTGGCTCCGGCAAAATTATGCCGTTCATGTCTTCTGCAACAATGCCGGCGAACGCCAGCGCTTCGAGGAGATTTGGAAAGAACTGGATTTTAAGGAGGTAGGGTCGGCGCGCTGCGCCGACCGGACGCCGCAGCGCGGTGTCCCTACCATTCACATCGGCTCGCTTGCCCGTGGATTCATTTGCGACGAGGCTAAACTCGTCATCGCCACCGACGCGGAAATCTTCGGGCGCTACAAAGTCCAGCGGCCGCGCCGGCTGAAATCGCCGCACGCGCTGGCGACCCGTTCCGCGCTGGACATCGACTTCACCGATCTGGAAACAGGTGATCTGGTGGTGCACTTGCAGTACGGCATCGGAAAATTTCTGGGATTGAAAGGCCTGCCCGTCTCGAGCAGCCGGCACCCCGCACCTCCCAACGCTGAACCCCCAGCCGACACCGAATGCCTCGTCATTGAGTACGCGCCTGCCCGTCCCGGCGATGAGCCGCCCCGGCTTTACGTGCCGGTCACGGAGGCGCACCTCGTCAGCAAATATGTCGGCGCCGGCAAGGCGCATCCGCCTTTGAACACGCTGGGCGGCACGCGCTGGCAAAAGGCGAAGCAACAGGCCGAGCGCGCTGTCCGCGATGTTGCCGCCGAACTCCTGCAAATCCAGGCCGCGCGCGAATCGCAGCCCGGCCACGCGTTTCCGCCCGACGTCCCGTGGCAGCGTGAATTCGAAAGCGCCTTCATCTACGAGGAAACACCGGATCAACTCCAAGCCATCGGGGATGCGAAATCCGACATGGAACAGCCCAAGCCGATGGACCGGCTGATTTGCGGCGATGTGGGGTTTGGCAAAACCGAGGTGGCCATTCGCGCCGCGTTCAAGGCGGTGATGGGGGGCAAACAGGTGGCCGTGCTGGTGCCCACCACGGTGCTGGCCCAGCAGCATTTTAACACGTTCCGGGAGCGCATGGCGGATTATCCGGTGCGGATTGAATTGCTCTCGCGTTTCCGCACCCGCCGCCAGCAACAGCGCGTGATCAAAGACCTCGCCGCCGGCGCCGTGGACATCGTCATCGGCACGCACCGGCTCATTCAGGAGGACATCGGCTTCAAGGACCTCGGGCTGGTGGTGATTGACGAGGAGCAGCGGTTCGGCGTGTTGCACAAGGAAAAGTTCAAGCGCCTGCGGACGCTGGTGGACGTGCTCACGCTCAGCGCCACGCCGATTCCGCGCACGCTGTACCTGGCCCTGACCGGCGCGCGCGACATGAGCACCATCCAGACGCCGCCGCACGATCGCCTGCCGGTCGAAACCATCGTGCTCCAATACGACGAACGCGTCATACGCGACGCCATCCAGCGCGAGTTGAACCGCGGCGGGCAGGTGTTTTTTCTGCACAACCGGGTGATGACCATCGAGACGATGCGTGCCCGGCTGCAAGCCTTGGTGCCGCTGGCGCGGATCGTTGTGGGCCACGGCCAGATGCAGGCCGACGAACTGGAGGAAGTCATGACCCGGTTCGTGAACGGCGAGGCGGACGTGCTGCTTTCCACGACCATCATCGAGAGCGGCCTCGATATTCCGAATGCGAATACCATCATCATTGACCATGCAGACCGTTTCGGCCTGAGCGATTTGTATCAACTGCGCGGGCGGGTCGGGCGCTACAAGCACCAGGCCTATGCCTACCTGTTGCTGCCGCGCCACGCGCGGCTGCTGACCGACGTGCGCAAACGCATCAGCGCCATCCGGCAGTATTCCACGCTCGGCAGCGGCTTCAAGATCGCCATGCGCGACCTGGAAATCCGCGGTGCCGGCAACCTGCTGGGCGCCGAGCAGAGCGGCCACATCACCGCCGTCGGCTTTGAACTCTATTGCCAGCTGCTCAAGCAAAGCGTCAGCGCGCTCAAGGGGGAAAAAGTCAGACCCCGGGTGGAGGTCGGCGTGAAACTGGACTTTTTGGAGACGAATCCAATTGAATCAGGTGGGGCGGGCAGTGCTCTGCCCGCCGAGGACACCTCAACGAACAGCGGCGCGCAGGGGACTGCGCGCCCTACCGCAGGCCTGCCGCACAACTATATTACCGAACCACAACACCGCATTGAAATCTACCGCAAGCTCGCGCAGGCCGGCGAAAACTCCGCGCTGGAAGGCCTGCAGCGGGAGCTCCGGGACCGCTTCGGCCCTTTGCCCGTGCCGGTGGAGCTGTTGCTGCTGGTGGCCGAGCTCAAGATTCTGGCCGGCGAAAAATCGGTGACGGAAATCGAGGTCCGGGACGACAAGCTGATGCTGACACGCCAGGGTGATTTCATCACGCTGGGTGGCAAATTCCCGCGCCTGATTAAGAAGGACGCCCGGGCGCGGCTGAAGGAAATCAAGAAACTGCTGCTGGCGATTTAAGATCGCCCCTCCCGCTGGAGATCCTGACGACGATGGCCTTGGCGTGGCCTGCTCGCCCACCGGCGCGTCGGTAAATTCAATGACGCCGGCCGTGATGGTGCCGCGGGGGATGAAAGCCGGGTTGAGCAAGAACACCTAAAAGCTTGCACTATCCGCATTTGCGGGTATTATCGGGACAACGCCGGTTGTCATGGAACCTGTCAACGGCACTCTGCGTAAGAAGCACGTCCTGATCGTGGACGACGATATTCCACTCTCCTGGTCTCTTAAAGAAACGCTCGAACGCGATGGCTACGAGGCGACGATTGTGCCTGACGGCGCGCTGGCGTTGAAGTTCGTCCAGGAACATCAACTGGACGCCGTGGTGTGCGACCTGCAGATGTCGCGCGTGGAAGGCGATTTGCTGTATGCCACGGTTGAACGCTCGAACCCGGCGCTGGCCCGGCGGTTCATTTTCATCACCGGGCTGGACGATTACCCGCGGTTCCAGAAATTCATCGATACGACCGCCTTGCCGGCGTTGCACAAGCCGGTGGCGCTCGAGGCGCTGCGCGGCGAAGTGGAGCGCGTGGTGGAGCGGAGTTGAATCTGCTGCGTCGGGAGCCAAATTATCCATTGGCAAACCTGCCGCCGTTCTGTTATATCATCCGCCCGCTTTGTATGGGAGCGGCTGAAAATTCAACCAAAACGATTTATGTCACAGCATCGCAGTCTGCGCGCGGCGTCCACCCTCGGGGGCAAGCGCAATGTCCTGAAGCGCTTCGAACGCGTCGAAATCCTCAAGAAGCGCGGCCAGTGGAAGGATGGCGACCGCATCACCGGCCTCCGCAAGACCAAAGCCGGAGCGTGAGGTTGAGTTAAATAGGTTAAATCAGTTACATGCGTTGGTGGACAAAACCATTTAACCATTTAACGATTTAACTCATTTAACCGATTGAACGTTCGCCTGCAGAAATTCCTGGCTGAAGCCGGCGTGGCTTCACGCCGGGCCGCCGAATCCATCATCCTAGCCGGCCGGGTGGCGGTCAACGGCCAACCCGTCCGGGTGCTGGGAACGAGGGTGGATCCTGACCGGGACGCGGTGACGTTGGATGGACGGCCGGTCCATGTGAAACGCAAGCTGTACGTGGCCCTGCACAAGCCGGCAGGGTGTGTCTGTTCGCAACGGGATGAGCGGGGAAGGCCCACCCTCCACGATTTCTTGCCCCGGGAGTGGCAAAATCTGCATTCCGTAGGCCGTCTGGATTTTGACAGTGAAGGGTTGATTTTTCTGACCAATGATGGACAATTCGCCCTGTGCCTGACCCATCCGCGCTACGGTGTGCGCAAGAAATACGTGGCTACTGTAGAAAACGAGGTGGATAAGGCCATGTTGGAACGATTCTTGCGGGGTATTTGGCACGCAGGTGAAAAGTTGCAGGCCCGGGCGGTACGCCTTATTTCGTCCAATCGCACCCGGAGCATGGTGGAACTGGAACTGAGCGAAGGAAAGAACCGTGAAGTCCGGCGTTTGTTCGAATCGCAGGGCTTGACGGTGACACGGTTGCAGCGGACCCAGATCGGCAAGATCAAGCTGGGCGAGTTGAAACCGGGCCGATGGCGGATATTGACAGAAACCGAGATAAGAACTTTACTTCAGAAAATATGAAAATGAACTGCTGGTTGACTTTGGGCGTGATGGTCGCACTGAGCGCAGTCGCGCAAGACAATACCAACACATCAAGCGCCTTGCCCCCCATCCCCGCGCCGTCCGCGGCCGTGGCTCCGGCGGCGCCTGCACCCGAGCCGGCCGTTGCCCCGGCCCCGGCGCCGGCCCCGGCCCCCGCCAAAAAGAAGCACAAGGCCGCGCCCGTAAAACCCATCCACGAACCGATGGTTTCACTGGTGCCCGGCCCAGCGGAAGTGACGGCCAACATCAACGCCCGCGGTCAGGCCGGCCTCAAGGGTGAAGTCGTTTCCCATTTGAAGAAGGGCGAAACCGTGACGGTGCTGGAACAGATCAACCTGGACAAGCATAAGGTCAACGAGCCGGCGCAGTGGGCCAAGATCAACCTGCCCTCGACCATCCACGTCTGGGTCAAGGCCTCCTACATCGACTCCGCAAGCAAAACCGTCCTGCCCAAGAAACTGAATTTGCGCGCCGGTCCGGGTGAAAATTACAGCGTCCTCGGCGTCATTGAAAAAGGCACGGCCGTGAACGAAATCACCTCCAAAGACGGCTGGATGCAGATTGACCCGCCCAGCAGCACCTACGCGTTTGTGGCCGCCATGTACTTGAAACAGGAAGCCCCGGCGCCCGCGCCCGCGCCTACTCCGGCGCCGGTGCCTGAACAGCCGGCCATGGCCCAGCCGGCCGTCCCCTCGGGCCCGGTCACGCGCATTGTGTCGCATGAAGGGGTGGTGCGCTCCGTGGGCAGCATCGCCGCGCCGACCAAATATGAACTGTACGACCCGGCCACCGGCGTGAACATCAATTACCTCTACACCACCTCGCCGAACCTCGACTTGAGCCGCTATGAAAACATGCGGATCATCGTCACCGGCGAGGAAGGCCTGGATGCGCGCTGGCCGAACACGCCGCTTATTAACATCCAGAGCATCCAGGTGATTAGCACTAATGCCGTCCCCAAAGTCATCTACCAGAGCCCTCGACAAGCACAACGTCATTGACGGCCGCGCCATCGCCGCGCAACTCCAGCGCGAGCTGGCGCAGCGCGTCGCTGATTTGAGCAAACGCGGGGTCCAACCGGGCCTCGCGTTTGTCCGTGTGGGCGAAGATCCGGCGTCCAAAATCTATGTGGGGATGAAGGAAAAGGCCTGCGCTGCCGTGGGCATCGCTTCCGAGACACACATCCTGCCCGCGGAAACTGCCGAGGCGGACCTGCTTGCGCTGGTCGGCCAGCTAAACGCCGCACCGCATATTCACGGCATCTTGGTGCAGACACCGATACCGAAACATATTCGTGAAGCGGGGGTCTCCGCAGCCATCCTGCCGGGCAAGGACGTGGACGGTTTTCATCCGGTGAATGTCGGCAAATTGTTACTGGGTGATCCGAGTGGTTTTCGCCCATGCACCCCGGCGGGTATTTTTGAACTGCTCGTCCGTTCGGGAGTGAACACCGACGGTGCCGAAGTCGTCGTCCTTGGCCGTGGAGCGTTGGTCGGCAAACCAATGGCGGCGATGCTTTGTCAGAAGGGCAAGGGCGCAAACGCGACAGTGACGATTTGTCATTCCGCCACGCGCGACATTGCGGCGCATTGCCGGCGGGCGGACATATTGATCGCCGCGATGGGGGTGGCGGAATTTGTAAAGGCCGACATGGTAAAGCCGGGGGCGACGGTGATTGACGTGGGTGTAAATCGCGTGCCGGATCCGGCCGCCAAAACCGGGTCGCGACTGGTGGGGGACGTGGATTTTGCCGGCGTGCAGCCGGTGGCCGGCAAGATCACCCCCAATCCCGGTGGTGTCGGTCCCATGACCATCGCCCTGCTGATGCAAAACACCGTGCGCGCGGCGGAATTTTCGTTGAAAGGTTGAACCGTAAAATCGTTGAATCGGAAACGAAATTCGTTCACGATGGAACGATTCAACGGTTTAACCATTTAACAAATCACCCATGAATCCCACCCGAATCTTGCCCGATTTGCAGGCCTCGCTGCTGTGCGAGGAGGTGCGCCAGGAAGCCAATGGCAACTTCTTCCTCGTCGGCGTCATCAACTTTCTCCGGGTGCCGCAGCTGCCCATCGTGGCGGGGCGGCTGTGCGTCTTCAATCGCTGGACGGCCGGCGTCGGCCAGTTCAACGAGTCCATCCGGTTCATCGCGCCCGACCAGACGACCGTGTTGCGCCAGGGGGAGATGAAATTTGAATTGCGCGAACCGGGATTGCATTCCACCAATGTGATGGTTTTCGGCCAGGTCGAATTCAAAACCGCCGGCACCTATTTCATCGAGGTGCTGGTGGATGACGTGATGAAGCTTCGGTACCCCGTACCGCTGATCCTTGCGCCGCCGCCCAATCAACAAAATCCGCCGGCTTCGTCCGCCGGTGCAGACAAACCCTGACGTGGCGCGGCAGAGACGCCATAAGCCCCAGATGAAACACAGGTTGAACACGGAAACGGAAAGGGAATTTCCATCTGTGTTTCATTTGTGCCCATCGGTGGCTCAATGAGCGCATTTGCTGAATCGGCCGCGGCGTGGGAACCGTTGACCCCGCGCGGGGTGGCGGCCTTCGCCCGCACCCGGCTCAGCCGGCTGCTGTTGGTGCAGTTTGTCATCGCATCGCTCGCCGCCTCCGCCCTGGTCTGGTTCCTGTCCAACAGTTGTTTTACGGTGGTGCGGGCCGCCATCCGGAATCTGCCGGCTGCCGGCGTCATCCGCTCCGGGTGGCTCGAATGGCCGGACAAGCAACCCCAGCTTCTGGCCGAGGGCCGGTTTCTGGCGTTCAGCGTTGACCCGGGACACAGCGGGCAGTTGCGCTCGCTCGCGGATGTGCAAGTGGAATTCGGCCGCGAAAACCTCCGGGTCACCTCTTTGTTCGGCTATGCGGAGTGGCCTTACCCGGCGGATTATACGATCGCGTTCAACCGCATCGACCTGGAGCCGCTCTGGGGCGCGTGGGAGCCGGAATGGCTGGCGATCGCCCTCCTGGCCTTGGTCGGCGCCTTGCTGCTGACCTGGGCGCTGCTGGCCACCCTCTATTTTCTGCCAGCCTGGCTGGTTGGCCACCTGGCGAATCGCGATTTGCGGCGGCGGGACAGTTGGAAACTGGCGGGGGCGGCCCTGCTGCCGGGGGCCCTGCTGTTCACGGTGGCCATTGTGCTGTTCAATTGGGGCGTGCTGGATTTGATTCAATTGTGCTTTCTTTTCGCGGCACATCTGGCGCTGGGCTGGGTTTATCTGTTCCTCAGCCCGTTGTTTCTGCCGCGCAGGAATGCCGCGCCGCCCCGGGACAATCCGTTTTCATCCTCCCCAACCGGGCGGCCGGGACAGGGGAATGATTCCGCCGCGGCCCGGGATAACCCGTTTGCGGCGAGACCGAACCCACCCGAATGACCGGACCTGGCCGATCGGCCGCGGCCGGGGAGTGTCACGAACCGCCGGTCTGTTCGCAGCCGTCTCTGGAGGCGCCCGGGTCGGACGTTTTGCCCGCAGCGCTGGCGGGGTTTATCCTGCTTCGGCTGATGAAGGGTCGAGCCCCTGGCTCGAAAAGCTGAGCCGGAGGCTCAACGCCGCATCAAATGGTGGCAGGACCTCCCGCTGACCTACATTGACACCCGCAGGGCGCGTCTTTAGCCTGCGGCCATGTCGAAGCTGCCGTTTGAACTCCTGCTGGCCCTGCGTTATCTGCGGCCCAAACGGACCTTCGTTTCCATCATCACGCTCATTTCCATCGTCGGCGTTGCCCTGGGAGTCGCCGTGCTCATCATCGTCATCAGCGTCATGAGCGGGTTCGACCACGACCTCCGCGAAAAAATCCTCGGCTTCAACGCGCACTTGAAGGTGTTTGCGCTCGCAAAAACGGGGGAAATCGAGCCGATGAAAAACTACGCCGCGGTGGCGGATCGCCTCACGGCCAACCCGGATGTCCGGGGCGTCTCGCCGTTTGTTTTCGGACCGGTGTTGGTCGAAACCGAGGGGGACACCAACCGTCCGGCCCTGCAGGATGCCCCGATGCTGCGCGGGGTTGATCCGGAAACAGAAGGCCGGATCAGCAACCTCCCGCGCAACATCATCGAGGGCAAATTCGATCTGGCCGGGCGCGGCCTGATCGTCGGCCGGGATTTCGCGCGCAACCTGCACCTGGCCGTCGGCGACCACTTGTCCATCTATTCGATCCGGGAGATCAAAAAGATGAAGGTGGCGCATGAGCGCAAGGAGGACGAGGTCATCAACCCGGATGTTTACGAAGTGCGCGGCATTTTCGACACCGGCTACTACGAGTTTGATGCCCGCGTCATCGTCGTGTCGCTGGACAACGCCCAGGATTTGTACGACCTCAACGACTCGGTGCACGGCCTGTTTGTGATGCTGAAGGACCCGTACCGGGCGGCGGAAGTGGGGGAACAGTTACGGAGGTCGCTGGACGACCATCTATATTTGAACACCTGGATGGAGGAAAATTCCACCATTCTCAATGCGCTGATCGTCGAGAAGAATGTCATGTTCTACCTGCTCTTTTTCATCGTGATTGTGGCGGCGCTGTGCATCCTGAGCGCGCAAATCACGTTTGTCGTCCAGAAGACCCGCGAGATCGGCATGCTCAAGGCGCTGGGCGCGACGCATCTCCAGATTTCCGGCGTCTTTCTCAGCCAGAGCGCCATCATCGGCGTCTTCGGCGTGCTGGCCGGCTACGGCCTCGGCATTCTCGCGTTGACGTACCGCAATGAATTCCTGCATTTCATGAACCGGATGACCGGCTGGGAACTGTTTCCCGCCAAGATCTATGGCTTCACCGAGCTGCCCGCCATCATTGATGCCCGCGACATCGCGGTCATCTGCGGCAGCTCGTTCGTGATTTGCATTCTCGGCGGCGTGCTGCCTGCCATCCGCGCCGGCCGGCTCAAACCCGTGGAGGCCCTGCGCTATGAATAATGAACCGGGCAACATTCAACATTCAACATTCAACATCGAAGGTCGAAGAACCGGACAGACCAACCTCGATTGGATGTTGGGCGTTAAATGTTGGGCATTGAATGTTTTCCCTCCCACAAGCGGAGGCCGGTCATGAGTGATCCCTTGTTATCCGCCCGCGCCCTCGCCAAGACCTACTCCTTGGGCAAACGCGCCCTCGAAGTGTTGCGCGGCGTCAACCTCGAGGTGCAGCGCGGCGAATTTGTCGCGTTGCGCGGGGCGTCCGGCGCCGGCAAAAGCACCCTGCTGCATCTCATCGGCGGGCTCGACACGCCGAATGCAGGGGAAATCCATTTTGACGGCCAGAGCCTCGGCAACTTTTCCGCGGGCGAGTTGACGCATTTCCGCAATCATCGCGTCGGGTTCGTTTTCCAGGCCTATCATTTGTTGCCGGAGCTCAACGCGCTCGAAAACGTCTGTCTGCCGGCGCGGATGGCCCGCACGCCGGCTGGCCGGGCGGCGGCGCGCGGACGCGACCTGCTGGCCTGGGTGGGCCTCCAGGATCGCCTGGACCACAAACCGTATGAACTTTCCGGCGGCGAGCAGCAGCGCGTAGCCATCGCCCGCGCGCTCATCAATGAGCCGGAATTGCTCCTGGCGGACGAGCCGACCGGCAACCTCGATTCCCACACCGGCGGCGAAATCATCGCGTTGCTCAAAAACCTCCGCGCCGAGAGACAAACCACGCTGGTCATCGCCACGCACGACGCCAAGGTGGCAGCGCATGCCGAGCGGGTGGTGGAGCTGGTGGATGGACAGATCAATTCATGATTTGAGACCTCTGAAAAATGTGTAGTGTCGAGGCTGTGCCTCGACGGGGGGCTTGGCAAACCCGGTGTTTCCGGGCACAGGCCGGACTCTACATCGCTTCCCGGGCCTGTTTTTCAGAGGTCTCGATTTATGATTTACGATTGATGATTGAACCCGACGACAGTGTCAAAATCATAGATCCAAAAACGTAAATCGTAGAATCTGTGAGCCAGGCATACTGGGAACAACATTATCAGTCCGGCGACATGCGCTGGGAGAAGGGCGGCCCGTCGCCGGGGTTGGTGGATTTTTTGGCCGCGCATCCCGAGTTGCCGGGCGGGACCGTGGCCATTCCGGGCTGCGGCACTGGGCACGATGTGCGCGTTTTTGCTCGGGCCGGTTTTGAGGCTTTCGGGTTCGACATTGCGCCCAGCGCCATCCGGTTGGCCAAGGAAAAAACCAAGGATGCAGGTCTTGCCGCGCAGTTCCAATTGGCCGATTTCCTGCGCGACGAGCCGCCCTTGCGATTCGATTGGCTCTTCGAGCACACGCTGTTCTGCGCTATTCAGCCGGCCGAGCGCGATGATTACGTCCGGGCTTTGCTGCGCTGGCTCAAGCCCGGCGGCCAATACCTGGCGGTCAATTACCTGATCGTGGAAAGCAGCGAAGGTCCGCCTTTTGCCGCCACGCGCACCGAGCTGGAGCGGCGATTCCGGCCGCATTTTGAGCTTATCGAAGACTGGCTGCCCCGTTCCTACCCCAACCGCACCGGCCGGGAATGGATGTTCTGGTGGCGCCGGACGCGGCCGGCCTAAAAGGCCGTTGAAAAAGATTAGATTGGCGTCTAACTTGCCTTAGTTATGCTTGAAGATCGTGATTACATGCGCTCGCCGGAATATGGGCCGCGCGTTTCCTTGACCGTGGTATTGCTGGCGGTGAACGCCGTTGTCTTCGTGGTC
Source organism: Candidatus Acidiferrum sp. (assembly GCA_035506715.1). Lineage (GTDB taxonomy): Bacteria > Verrucomicrobiota > Verrucomicrobiia > Limisphaerales > UBA11358 > UBA11358. The sequence continues at coordinate 90,743 of DATJOW010000026.1, forward strand.
GAATGTTTCACCCTCGGCAATCCGCCGCAGTTTCTGGGCAACCGGTTTGCCTTGAGTGTCGACGGGCTGCGGCACGGTTTCATCTGGCAATTGCTCACGTATCAATTCATGCACGCCAATATGTGGCATATCTTGATCAACAGCTGGGCCCTTTACCTGTTTGGCCGCGAAGTCGAGGGCCGCCTGGGCGGGAAACCCTTCCTGATCCTCTTTCTGACGGCCGGGGTCGTCGGCGGAATCTTCCAGGCGCTCGCAGCCTTCGTCTGGCCGCAATTTTTCGGGGGGCCGGTCGTCGGCGCTTCAGCCGGCTGCTTCGGACTGGTGGCCGCCTATGCCACCCTGTTTCCGCGCCGCGAATTGACCCTGTTGATCCCACCGATCACCTTTCACGCTAAGACCATGCTGATTTTGTCCGCCGTGCTCGCGGTCATGGGCATCGTGTTTCCGATCGATAACGTTGCCAACGCCGCGCATCTGGGTGGGATGCTGGTCGGTTTTTTCTACGTGCGCTGGCTCGTCCAGGGCCGCTGGCCCTGGCCAGGCACAACCGGAAACCGCGAAGCCGCGAGGTCTGCCGCCGACCCAACCGCGTTCTGGCGCCGGGACCCGGCTGCCTCCGAGGAGGAGCAGTCCACCGATGAATTCGTGAAAAGCGCAGTGGACCCGATTCTCGACAAGATTTCCCGGCACGGCATCCAGAGTTTGACCGCCCGCGAGCGAAAAATCCTGGAGCAGGCGCGCACGCGCATGGCGAAACATTGAGCTGGGGTGGTAGTCGCCGAGGTAACGAGGCGGAATCAAGAGAACCCGCCTCATGCCGCTGCTCCTCACGTCGGCGGCTACGGTCTGTCCTCGACTCCCGGCCCCGAACCCTTTATCCTCGCGTCATGATCACGCGCTACTCCCGGCCGGAAATGCGGGGTATCTGGGCCGATGAAAACAAGCTCCGCCTCTGGCTCAAAATTGAACTGCTCGCCAGTGAGGCGCTCGTGGCGGAAGGCGTTGTGCCCCGGGCTGATTTCGTCCGGCTGAAAGCCGGCGCGGAAAAGTGGCTGGCCGATCTGCCGGGGCTCGTCGCCCGCCAGAAGGAACTGGAAAAGACACTCAACCACGACGTCATCGGCTTCACCACCGCCGTGGCTGAGAAAATCAATCACCGGGCCGGCCGCTGGCTGCATTTCGGCCTGACCAGCAGCGATATCATTGACACCGCGTTTGCCGTGCAGATGGCCGAGTCGGCGGACTTGTTGATTCAGGATGTGCAGGCCCTGCGCGGGACCATCGCCAAACAGGCCCGCAAATACAAGCTCACGCCCTGCATCGGCCGCAGCCACGGCATTCATGCCGAGCCGACGACCTTCGGCCTGAAACTGGCGCTCATGCATGATGAATTCGACCGGGCCTTGGAACGCCTGGTGGCCGTGCGCGAGCGGGTGGCGGTCGGCAAACTGTCCGGCGCCGTCGGCACCAGCGCCCACCTGCCGCCCGCGGTGGAAGCCGCCGTTTGCAGATCGCTGGGTCTGAAACCGGCCCCCATCGCCAGCCAGGTCATCCCGCGCGACGTTCATGCCGAGTTCATGACCGCGCTGGCGCTGGTCGGGGCGAGCATCGAACACTGGGCGGTCGAATTCCGCCATCTCCAGCGCACCGAAGTGCTGGAGGCCGAGGAACCGTTCACCAAAGGCCAGAAGGGCAGCAGCGCCATGCCGCACAAGCGCAATCCCATCACCTGGGAACGCCTCACCGGCCTGGCCCGGGTGCTCCGCGGCAACGCCCTCGCCGCCCTGGAAAATGTCGCCCTCTGGCACGAACGCGACATCAGCCACAGCAGCGTCGAGCGCATCATCTTTCCTGACTCCTGCACGCTGCTGGATTACATGTTCGGCCTGATGGTGCGCCTGATGGACGGCCTGGCCGTTTACCCGGAGAACATGAAGAAAAACCTGGGTTTGAGCCTGGGCATGTGGAATTCGCAAACGGTGCTGCTGTCGTTGATCAGAAAGGGATTGACGCGTGAAGAGGCCTACGACCTGGTGCAGCGCAACGCGATGAAGACGTGGGCGGTTAAACATGCCGGCCGCGATGACGCGGATTTTCTTGAACAGCTCAAATCTGATCCCGCCGTGGCGCGGCATTTCAAGAAAGGCGAACTGGAGAAGCTTTGTTCGCTGGAATTCCATTTCAAGGAAGTGAACACCCGGTTCAAAAATGTGGGATTGTAAGCCCCACCAAGCGATGATCATGAAACGTCTGAACCTAAAAACACAGCGATGGACCTCGCTCACGTTGGTCGCGGCGTGGACGGTGTTTCTGTTCGCCGTTACCGGCTGTTCCACCGTGCCGATCACGGGCCGCAGCCAGTTGAACCTCATTTCCGAGCAACAGGAGATGCAGTTGGGTTTGTCCAGCTTCGATCAATTGAAAAAGCAAACGCCCATCAACCATGACCCCGCCGTCAACAACCTGGTGCAGCGCGTCGGGAAGCGCGTTGCCGCCGTCGCCGGCAAGGACATGCCCGATGCCCAGTGGGAATTCGTGGTATTTGAGAGCAAGGAGGCCAACGCGTTCTGCCTGCCCGGCGGCAAGGTGGGGGTTTACACCGGCATTTTGCCCATCACGAAGGATGACGCCGGGCTGGCAACGGTCATTGGCCACGAAGTCGGCCATGCCGTAGCTCATCACGGCGCCGAACGGATGAGCGAGGCTATCCTGATTCAGACCGGCGGCGAGCTTTTGGGCGCGTCCATCTCCAGCGCCGACCCGCGGTGGCAACAGATTACCCTGCTCGCCTACGGTGCCGGCACCAAGCTCGGCCGCGAACTGCCGCACAGCCGCGCCCAGGAATCGGAAGCGGACCACATCGGCCTCATCTACATGGCGAGGGCCGGCTACGATCCGCAGTCGGCGGTCGATTTCTGGCAGCGGTTCGCCCAGTACAACCAGCAGCACGGCGGCAACAATTCGGCGCTGGCCGGCTTCCTTTCCACCCATCCGCTCGACCAGACCCGCATTCAACAGCTCCAGCGGTGGCTGCCCGAGGCCGAACGGGCCCGCCGCCCGGCGCAATCTCCGGCGCTCTAACCAACCCTGCCAGGCCAATGACGACTGATGACTGGTCACGCAGCGTCCGATGCGAGCACACCGGTGGCGACGTGCGATATGAATTTCCCGCCCGCCAGCTCGGCTGGGGAAGGCTGCTGGGATTGTTTTTGGTGGGTTTTGGATTGTTGTTCGCCTGGCATCCGGCGCACGACATCTGGCAGACGATTCTGAAATGCCTGCACAGTGCGCGGGGAGGCGCAGAAATTTACGCGGAAATATTTTTTGGCCTGTTCGAGCTTTTGTTCGTTATGGCGGGTTGCGTGCCCCTGGCGATTGGACTTTGGATTTTGTTCGGGCGTTGCCGCCTGGAATGGAAGGATGGTCAATTCCGGGCCACGGAGATTCTCGGGCCATTGCGCTGGACAAGGCGGTTGCCGCGCCAGCCAATTCGCAAGCTGGAGGTCGCCGCCGCGACATCCACGAGCGGGAATTCTGCTCCGCGGCAATTGGACGGTTTTTCCGGTCTGGCGGCCGAATTTGAAGACGGCTCCCGAAAACTCGTCGTGCTTGGTTATCCCAAGGACTGGCTGCTGGGCGTGGCCGATGATTTGAAGAACCTGGTGGGCAGCGGCGCATTTTCCGGCATCGCGCCGCAGATCGAAGTCGTGCAAAAGGCGCTGAATGACGAAACTGACATCGACGTGCCGGAGCAGCCGGCGGGCAGCCGCGTCCGGGTGGAGGAAGGCGCTGGCGTGGTCCAATTGACGGTGCCGGCTGCCGGCCTCCGGCGCGGCTCGTTTGGGCTGTTTCCCTTCGCGGTTTTGTGGTGCGTCTTCATGACCGTTTTTACGACGCTGATGTTCTTACCCGGTTCCAAAACGGAAGGATCCCTGCGGGCGGTGATTCCCTTTTTGGTGGGATTTTGGACGGTGGGTTTGGGGCTGCTTGTCGCGGCCATCAACCTTGGCCGTCGCACGGTCACGCTGACGGTGGAAGGCGACCAGTTGCGCCTGGAAACCAAGGGGCTCCTGGGCGGGAAACTGCGGGAATGGAATCGGGGCGAGATCGCCGCCATTCGCGCCGACTCCAGCAACGTGGCCGTCAATCATCGTCGCTTGCTTGAACTGCAAATCATCCCGGTCACCGGCCGGAAAGTGGGCCTGCTGGCCGGGCGCGACGACTCGGAACTGCGCTGGCTGGCCACCCGCCTGCGCCAGGCGTTGAAGGTGCCGGCGCAGACCAGGGAGCCGGAGGCCAATTCGCCATCCCTGGAATGAGCCAATTGGACACGCCCCATTCAGTTCGAATCGCCGCGGCGGCCGAAACCGATCTGCCCGACATTGCGCAACTGGCCGGCGTCATCTGGCGGGCCTGTTATCCAGGCATCATCACCCACGCCCAGATTGATTACATGCTGGCGCGAATGTACGCGCTGGACGTGATGCGCGAGGAAATCCGTGCGCAAGCGATTCATTATGACATGTTGAGCCTGGATGGAAGACCGTCTGGGTTTGCGGCCTATGGTCCCACAGAGGTAGGGACGCCGCGCCGCGGCGTCCGGACAGCGCAGCGTGCTGTCCCTACCTTCAAATTGCACAAGCTCTACCTGTTGCCGGAACACCAGGGATGCGGCCTGGGCAGCCGGCTGTTGCAGCACGTCGAATGCAAAGTCCGCCGGCTCGGGGCCAGCCGCCTGATTCTTGCCGTCAACAAGCGCAACGCCAAGGCCATCGCGGCCTACAAACGAAACGGATTTGGCGTGGTGGAATCGGTGGTCACCGACATCGGCGGCGGATTTGTCATGGATGACTACGTCATGGCGAAGGATTTGGTGGCTTGTTCGTAAGCTCCGCGCCGGCGTCAATATCCGGCGAGGCGGTGCGGGCCTTCTGATACTCGATGTTGCCCGAGCCGGCACCCTGGCTTTGGCTGTCCGCGCCTAGTACCGCCAACTCGGCCAGCGAAGCGGAAGTGTCGGACCCGAAGCCGGCCAGCGCCGTCAGTTTCAGGTATCTCGCGGTAGTGGTTTGCGAAAACCGAACCGTCTGCGGGTCCCAGGTCGAAGCCAGTTCGCCGCGGGCGATTTCCTGCCAATTGGTCCCGTCGTCGCTGCGTTCCAGCTTGAATAGGCGGATATCGCCCTGGTGTTCGCGCTGGTTTTGTCGCGGCATAAGGACCAGCCCGGTCATCGCCACCGGCTGCGGGAAATGAACCGTCACCGTGTGCGGAGGCGTTGTCGCGCCGCTCTGCCAGAAGGTGTTCGGGTCGCCGTCCAGGATGGCGCTCGCGTTCTGGCCGTCGGCCTCGGCCGTCGCGCCGAGCTGGCGCATGATGCGGGTGTTGAACAGAAGACCGCGGAGAGCGGCGGCGGGCACTTCGGCCGCCGGCTGAAACTGGTCACCCGCCAGGTAATCCAGCAGCGAGCGGCGCAACTGCCGCGCGACCGGCCGGGAAGCCAGCGAACTCTCCAGGTCGGCGGAACAAACCATCAATTTCCCCGGCCCGACCCGGCATTCGAACACCAGGCCCAGTTTGCAATTGCGGTTCCAGTCATCAATGGGTTGGACGATCGGCTGGAGCGAGGACGGCAGGCGGTCCAGGTTGACGGCGCGGGTGTTGTGCAGGAGTTCCGTCCATTGCCAGTCGCAGTACGCTGCCGTCGGGAATTCCGCCAGCGCCGGATGGCCGGCATCCACCCAGAGGCCGAGCATCCGGCCCCAGGTGGGTCCCATCAGCGCATTCCAGAACACCGGCACGCGCGCCAGCGGCGGACTCCACCAGTGCAAATCCGCGTTATGCGGCAGGAATAAAACCCGGCCGCCGGCGGCCAGCTTCTTTTCCGCATCGGCCCAGGAACTGGAGACGAGGACGTTCGACGGGGCGGCATCCGAAACCAGTGCCGGATAAACCCAGAAGTTCCAGTCGTTTTCAAATCGGCCGGCCGGGCCCGGCGCGCCCCCATTTTGGCCGGGAGGTTGCGTAAGTTCGCCTTCCGAAATCGCAACCACCAGCTTGTACTGCGCCGGCGCAGCCAGCTTGGACAAGTTGACGGCGACGGTTCCCAAAGCAAAATTTTTCCCGACGGGGATCGCGTTCGACGGCCAGTCTCCCTGGGCAACAATTTGTCCTTCGCTGCTGACTATCCGCCATCCGGCCGCCGCATTGGTCAGCGCCGCTTCGCCGAAGTTCGCGGCTTCGACCTTCACGTCGAAGGTGTCGGCCGTCGTGAAAATCCGCTGGCGCAACCGCGCCAGCGGCACGACCGGGCCGCAGAACTTCTTGAATTCCTCCGGAGCGGCATAGCCTTTGGATTCCCAGAACGGGTCGAGCAGACCGACGAGCGCCGTGCCCTGGCCGGTGTAGTCGTGGAGATCGAGCAGTTGGAATCCGGCCAGGCCGGGCGTCCGCAAGTTGGCTTCGACCTCCTCCTTGTAACACGCGAACTGAAACCGGCCGGAGGCCTGGGCCAGGTCCTGATTTTGGGCCAGCAACCCATGCGCGCGGGCGGAGTCGCGGAAAATTTCAAAGTTGTCCGGCTGCAGGAACCCGGTGAATTTTTTGATGACGTCAAAATCCGGATACGCAACCCACTGGCCAAGCTCATGCGCAATCACCGGCACGTTCACGCCGTCCAGCGCAGCGCGGTAGTCGCGCCCGAACCAGCCGGACTCGCCGCGCACCCGCTCGGCGCCGATCCGGCCCGCCACCAGGTAATCCGCGCCGGTGACCGGGCCGGGTTCATTGATGAGCGCCCAGCCGGTATCCGGCGTGTACAGCCGGCGGGAATCCTCCTCGCGAAAATGGCGGACCCATTTCGTCAGGCAGGGTTTCCAATTGCCGTGCGCCTCGTTGCTGGCGGAGAGCAGCACAAACGACGGATGATTGCCGTAGGCGCGGAGGATGCGCCCGGTTTCCGAATAGAGCATCTTTTCCATGGCGCTCCCGGGACTGAATTCATTCCACATGCCGCATTCGACCTGGAGGTAAAGGCCGAGTTCATCAGCCGCGGCGAAGGCGGCCTCGGGCGGGCACCACGAGTGGAAGCGCATGTGGTTGAGCCCCCAGTCCCGGCAGGTTTGGAACATGTTCTTCCAAGACTCGACATCCGTCGGCGGATATCCGGTCAGCGGGAAATCGCCGCCGAAATGCGTGCCGCGAAAATAAACCGGCCGGCCGTTCAGGAGGAACTGATTGCCGGCGGCGCGAAGGTCCCGCAGACCGAACAGGATTTTCCGGCGATCCCCGAACGGAACGTTGCGGAACAGGGTGTACGTCAACTCCAAATCCAATTCCTGCAAAACGGGATGAAATTCGTCCCAGACCTGGTCCGGCGCCTTCAGCGGCAGGGTGAGTTCGAGAACGGCGCCATTGGTGTCCCAGGTGACCGGTTTACCGAACCCGGCGATCGGACCGGGCCCCGGACTGTCCGCCGGTTTATCTCCCGATTCCGCCGGCGCGATCTGGCTGGGGAGGAACAACGTGCCGGCGCCGGCCTTCCCGGTGGCGTTCCCAAGGCGAACGCGGATCAGCGCCGACTGCTTTTCCGGATTGGGAAATACTTGCACGTCGTCAATCCACACCGGCGGCGTCGAGCGCAATTCGATTTTGCCGGCGATGCCGTTCCAGGCGCTGCCGAGCGAATCGGAGACGCTGTGGGCATCCGGCCGGTAGGGCAGCAGCATCCGGTTGTCCACGCGGATGGTCAGGCGGTGACTGCCCGGCGGCACGAGCCCGAGATCATATTCGTGCGGCGTGCAGAGGCTCAGGTCGGAGCCGGCGGGTTTGCCGTCGAGCCAGACGGTCGTTTGCCAATGCGGCCGTTCCAGAAACAGAACCGCGCGGCGATTGCGCCAGTCGAGGGGGATTTCGAAGTCGCGCTGGTACCACGCCGCGCCGAGGTAATGCCGCGGCGGCTGGCACAGGAACGGCACTTTCACGCTGCCGGTGTTCGTATAGGCCGCATAAGGGGCGCGCAAGTACCAGAAGTGGTCGTAGAGCGTCAGCACCCAGGGCGTGTGGATGTCGATTTCATCGCCGTAACCCTGGGTTTCCAACACCCCCGGCAACTGGATTTTGTCCGGCAATTCTTTGGCGAACCAGTGCTCATTGGTGCCGGCGTCGTTGCGATCAAGTGCGAACCGCCACTCGCCCGCCAGCGGCAGTGTATCTGCGGCGCGCGCCGGGCCGGGGGCGAGGCCGAACCGGACCGCGGCGATCAGGGCCAGCGCGGTTGCCGGCGGGAACAGGTTCCGGTTCATGTTTGCCAATCGGTGGCGTCAATCTACCAACTCGCGCTCAATTTGTTCAAGTGTCTTGCCCCGCGTTTCGGGAAGCTTACGGAAAATGAAAATGAACCCCCCCACGCAAATCGCGGCGTAGAGCCAGAATGTGCCCGCCGGACCCAGCTGGGCGTTCAAGAGGGGAAACGTGTATGTCAGAATGAAGCAGGCGATCCAGAGCGAGCTTACCGCCACGGCCATGGCCGCGCCGCGGATGCGGTTCGGGAAAATTTCGGAGATCACCACCCACGTCACCGGCGCGAGCGACATGGCGTAGCAGCCGATGGCGGCCAGCACGAGCAGGAGCATCGGCAGCCCTTTCACGCCGCCGTGATAGCAAAGGCCCAGACCGGTATAAATCAACGCCAGCCCGGCCGATCCCAGCAACATGAGCCCGCGGCGCCCGCCGCGGTCCACCACCCCCAGGGCCACGAAGGTAAACACCAGGTTAACCGAACCGGTCCAGGCGATGTTCTTGAGCACGGTCGAAATATCATAGCCCGCCGCCCGGAAGATGTCCTCGGCGTAGTTGAAGATGACGTTGATGCCACACCATTGCTGGAACACCGCCAGTGCTGCGCCCAGCAGCAGCACGCGCTTCATCTTCGGCTCGAGCAAATCGCGGAAGTTCACCCGATCGATTTCGTTGACCAGTGTGGCTTCGATCTCCCGCAGCGCGCCGTCGGCATAGGGGCCGCCGCCGATGCGCGCCAGCACGCGGCGGGCCCGTTCGGACTTGCCGTTCCGGGCGAGCCAGCGCGGGCTTTCCGGCACCGCGAACATGCCCAGCAGGAACAGCAGCGCGGGAAGGGCGGTGATGCCGAACATCCAGCGCCAGACGGACTGGCCGTACCAGGAATTCCGGATGAACTCATCGGTGGCCCCCGCCGGCAGGTGGCGGACGAGGGTCCAATTGATGAATTGGGCCGCCAGGATGCCGATGACAATGGTGAGCTGGTTGAGGGAAACCAGCCGGCCGCGCATGGGTGCTGGCGCCACCTCAGCGATGTACATCGGAGACAGGTTCGAGGCCAGGCCGATGGCCACGCCGTCGAGCATCCGCCAGGCAACAAAAATGGTGAAGTTCGGCGCCAGCGCATTGCCGAGCGAAGTGCCGGCGAACAACGCTGCGGAAAAAATCAGCAGCCGCTTGCGGCCGAACCGGTCGCTGAGTGCGCCGGCAACGAGCGCGCCGACGAGACAGCCGATGAGCGCGCAACTGTTGGCCCAGCCGGACTGCGCGGCGGCGGTAAGGTGAAAATAACGTTCGAAAAACGGTTTGGCGCCGCCGATCACCACCCAGTCATAACCAAACAACAACCCGCCTAGCGCGGCGACCAGGGAAATCATCCAGATATAACCAAAATGGTAATTGGTTTGAAGTTCTGACGGTTTGGTTTGGGGTGCGGTGATCATGCCGTGGAAACTCATCCTTTCAAACTGTCTTTAACCGCCCGGAACAGGGCGAGCAGGTTTGCGGTGGGCACATTGCTCTGGACATTGTGGATGCTGTTGAAGACGAACCCGCCGCCGGGGGCGAATATGTCGATGCGCTCGCGCACCTCGCGATAGACCTCCTCCGGCGTCCCGAATGGCAGGGTTTTCTGCGTGTCCACGCCGCCGCCCCAGAACACGATGTCGCGGCCAAACTCGCGTTTCAGCTCCCGCGGGTCCATGCCTCTGGCCGAGCATTGCACCGGATTCAGCACATCGAAGCCGGCCGCGATGAATTCCGGGATGAACGGCCGCACCGCGCCGCAACTGTGAATGAAGGTTTTCCAATTCGTGAGGCGATGGATTTGATCATTCACCGCCTTGTGAAAAGGCTGGTAGAGTTCGCGGTAAGTTTGGACGGAACAAAACTGTCCCGTCTGCGTGCCGAAATCGGTGCCGGAAACGAACACGACCTGGACGCGGTCGCCGACGGCTGCTGCCAGCCGTTCAATGCTCTTCAGCGCGCAGCCGCATTGGCACTCGAACACCTTCAAGACATAATCGCGGTTGGTGACGGTGGCCATGTACCATTCCTGTACGCCGCGGATGCCTTTCGGGGATTTCCTCCACGGGGCGGGCACCAGGGCAATGTCGCCGAATGCCGTCCCCGGCAATGTCAGGTAAATCCCGTAATTGGTCGACTCGTGGTAATATTGCGCCAGCCGGGCGAAATGCCGCACTTCTTCGTCGCTGACGACTTCCATCTCCTCGCAATTGTCAGCGGGATTGAGTTTCGATTCGTCCAACGGCTGCTGGCGGTTGAGGGCGTCAAAGAAGCAGCCGTCTTTCGGCATCCAGGCGCAGGGCGGCACGCGGGTGTCGCCCTCAGGGTGCATGAGCCAGCCGCCATCCTTGGCCGGCGTCACGTTGAACTGTCCCGGGACCAGTACCGGTGTGCCGTCGAACAAGGTGAACGGCTTCCAGTTCTCGTTTTTGAACCCGAACATGGTGCCCGGTCCGTGGACGCCCACGACGTCCAGGCCGAGCGTCTGGCGAAGTTCCTCGTCAATCTCGCCGAGCATTTGATAGGGCTCGATCACCTTGACCCGATGATTGGTTTTGCCCAGCACGGCTTCGCGCAGGCGATGCACCGCACCGACGCCCATGCCGGTCTGGAATCCGGCGCCGACGTCCACGCACAGACGATCGGAGGTCTGGTGATTCAGCGTGGCGGCCAGCCGTTCGCGGGAAGTCATGGGTTGCATGCGGTGGTTTTGGATATTAACCGGGTGTCTCGGAATGGCAAATTAGTCAAAGGCGACAAAAGTTTAAATCGCCAAAATTGTCTATGTCCGTCACCGACAGGTAAGCCGCGGGTCAATTGGCCCGTTTCCGGCCTCGATAGGCCGTCAGGAAGTACACCAGCACCGCACCCACCGTTACCGCCAGACCGCCCCAGAATACCGGCCATTGCGTGCCCTCCGGATGGCTGCAAACGGCAAACCACCAGCCGGAACCCAGATAACCAAGAAGATTGCCCACGCCGTTGCCCATGAGTGACAGCAATGCCTGCGCCCGCGTCCGCCACGCGGGGTCGACGCGCTGTTCGAGGTAAATCTGCGCGGTGATGTACACCAGCGCGAACGAAGCGCCGTGCAAGGCTACACCGGCCAGCAACCAGTATTTTCCGTTCACGGCGCTCAGTGCGAACCGCAGTACGCCGAAGCCGAGGCCGGCGGCGACAATCCATTTCAACCGCCAGTTCAGTAACAGCCAGCCGAGGCTGAACGTAGCGATCAGTTCCGTGACCTGGGCGAAGCTCATCCAGGCACTGGTGTGCGACAATCCGAGGTCGCGCAGGTGGGCCGGCGCATACGGATAAAACGCGGCCAGCGGCACATTGAAAAGCGCGGCGGTGACAAAGACCACCCGGTGGTCCGGGTTGCGGAAAAGGGTGAGCGCGTCCCAGCCGAATCGCTCGCGCCAGGTGAGATGTTCCACCGCTGACGGCACCTCAAGCGTCGGCAGGAAAAAGGTGCAGAGCGACACCCCCAGCCACATCGCGGCGCCGCTGTAACCGGCGAGCGACGAAGCGTCCGCGTTCAACGCGCTGACCAGCCAGCAACCGGCCATCCAGCCAAACGTGGCCAGGGCGCGAACCGGCGCGAATTCCCGTTTGGCATCTTCCAGCCGCGCCAGAACGAGCGCTGAGGAAATGCTGAACATGGGGGCGTAGGACAGGTAAAAGAACTGGATCAGGCCCAGGACCAGCCAGGCCGGGGCGCTGTATTGAATGGCGGTGCTGACGGCAGCCATGCTGACGGCGGTCGTTATAGCCAAACCCCGCAGCACTTTGACAGGCGAGGCATGCCGGTCGGCCATGGCGCCGAAAACCAGCGGGGAGACAAACGCGGCGAGCGCCGACGCGGCGAAAGCGAACGGCTTGATGCCGTGCAGGCCATGGGCGTCCAACACGGGTCCCAAGGGCACGAACCACATGGCCATGGCCGCTCCTTGGACAAAGAACAAAACGAGCAACTCAAAATACTCGGCTTTGCGCAGCGTCGTCAGCACCGGCCAAGGGTCGGGGAGCCGGGGAAAATATCAACTAAAACAAGACATCAGGCGCCGCCGGCTTTCCGGCCGGAACTTCCGCCCTCCCTCGCCGGGCGACGGCGCCGCCGGGCGGCAGCGCCGGCCATTGCTCCCACCGCCAACAAGGTGAGGGCGCCCGGCTCCGGGGCCGGCACGATTTGATAGGTGTAGGAATTCCACGGGGCGTAGGCGGTAAACCCATTAAATCCCATCCAAATGTCATTCTGGTCAAAGGACGGCATGGACCGGTTCTGGAGAGGGGGGATGACCACCGGCTGCAGATTTTGAACTTGAAAATTGAATCCGTAAAAATGCCACTCGATGAGTTCGCCGCCACCGATGTTGGCACTGGGATTGGGCGACGAGAATTGAAACACGATTTGATAGTTGTCGAGGAAATCCGCGGTGGCGTGCCACTGCTGACCGAAATTGTCGGTAAAATCAGCCGAAAATTCCGGGCCGTTCTGCACCACGGCCACCGGCGAAATCAAATCCGAGGAATTCTGTATTGCGTAATTGTAAGCCGGAGAAAGACAGATCCCATACAACGTCTGGCCGTTCAGGCCGAAATAGCTCGATTGCGCTTCAGCGCGCAGCCAGCCGACAATAATCCCCACGAAGATAACGGAGGCAGTTTTCATGGTTCATTCCTTCTGTTTTCCTGATTCTGATTGTTTTCACGATACAAGCCGAAACCGACCGGGTCAAGTTATTTGGGATCAGGCGGCTGAACGAAGCTTGAACGGCTGAATTTCTTTTCGTGTCTTTCGTGTCTTTCGTGTCTAAATTTTCCGCGCGATGATTCAGTACCTCGATTTGCTGCGGCACGTGCTGGAGGACGGCCGGCCCAAGGCGGATCGCACCGGCACAGGCACGTTGTCCGTCTTTGGTGCGCAAATGCGATTTCCCCTCGCCGGCGGTTTCCCCCTCGTCACCACCAAAAAGGTCCACCTCAAATCCATCCTCCGCGAACTGCTCTGGTTTCTGCGCGGCGACACGAACGTCAAATACCTGCGCGACCATGGCGTGACCATCTGGGACGAGTGGGCGGACCCGGAGGGCAATCTCGGACGCATTTATGGCGCGCAATGGTGCGACTGGCGCTGCCCGGACGGCCGCTCGATCAACCAGATTGACCACGTCATTGAACAAATCAAACAGAACCCGGAAAGCCGGCGGCACATCGTCACGGCCTGGAACCCCGGCGAAATTGACCGGATGGCGCTGGCGCCCTGCCATACACTGTTCCAGTTTTACGTGCTGGACGGCAAATTGAGCTGCCAGTTGTATCAGCGGAGCGCGGATCTGTTTCTGGGGGTGCCGTTCAATATCGCGAGCTATGCCCTCTTGACGCTCATGGTGGCACAGGTCTGCGGGTTGAAACCCGGCGATTTTGTCCATACGTTCGGCGATGTGCATCTCTACGCCAACCACGTCGAGCAGGCAAAACTGCAGTTGACCCGCGAGCCCCGGCCGTTGCCGCGAATGAAATTGAACCCGGCGGTCCAGAACATCCGCGACTTCAAATTTGAGGATTTCGAGTTGACCAGTTACAATCCGCATCCGACGATCAAAGCGCCGATTGCGGTTTGACGGATTTTCAGCAAGCCCGGCTGACGACCGGGCACAGACACATGAAAGACCAGATCCTGAGACTGGGTCGGAGGATGAGGGCCCATCGGCTCCCCGGCGTCATTGGCCTGGCTGGTGTGGCGCTGGCCGGCTTAATGTGGATGGGGTGGGCCGACCGCGCCTGTCTCCAGGCGGCGAACGGCCGCGTCTTCCGGTCTGTGGACGCCGTGCCCGCGCGCGAAACCGGTCTCGTGCTGGGAACCAGCCGGCAGACGCGGCACGGGCTCCCCAATCTGCATTTCAATCAGCGAATGGAAGCGGCGGCGGCATTGTATCGCGCCGGGAAGGTCCGTCACCTGCTGGTCAGCGGCGACAACCACGTTGCCGGTTACGATGAGCCGACCGACATGCGCAATGCGCTGGTCGCCGCCGGCGTTCCGCCGGAGGCCATCACCTGTGATTACGCCGGCTTTCGGACGCTGGATTCGGTGGTGCGCGCGAAGAAGATCTTCGGACTTTCGCGCTGCACCATCATTACCGAGGCATTCCATTGTCCCCGCGCTCTTTGGATTGCCCAGCGGCACCAACTGGAGGCCATTGCGTTCGCCGCGCCGGATGTCGGCCTGAAGAGCTGGTCCTGGCGGGCCCAGGCGCGCGAGCAACTGGCCCGCAGCTGGTGTGCCGTGGATTTGTACCTGCTGCACCGGGGGCCAAAATTTCTCGGGCCCAAAGAACCCCGGCTGCCTTCCGCGAGACCCGCTTGAAACATTTCAAGGCCATTGCGGCGATGTCGCTGAACCGCGCAATCGGCGCGGGCGGCAAAATCCCCTGGCATCTGCCGGAGGATTTCAAATGGTTCAAAAAAATGACGCTCGGCCACCTCGTGGTGATGGGGCGCAAGACCTTTGAAAGCCTGGGGCAGCCGCTGCCGAATCGCAAAAACCTGGTTCTCACCCGGCATCCGCAGCGGCTCATCAAACAACATCCGGAAATTTTCGGGCAATATCATGAATGGCGCGGCGGGCAGCATCTCAAGCGCGCCCTCCAGTTTCGCTTTACCAAACTGGGCGAAATCCAGGAGACGGAAATTTTCGTCTTCAAGTCGCTGGACAAATTGAACCCGGAAGAATTTCCGAGCGACATTTTCATCTGCGGCGGGGCCGAGATTTACGCGCAGGCGTTGCCGCGCTGTTCCGATCTTTACCTGACCCTTGTCTTGCGCGAGGTGGAAGGGGACGCGTTTTTCCCGCCGTTTGAAGAGCGGTTTGCGCCGGTTGAGGAAATCCAGAACACGCCGGAGTATAAAATCATCCACTACCGGCACCGGAGCCTGTTGTAGCGCCGTCCGTTGAGGGCCGCGCTTCGACTCCGTTTACGCCCGGCGGTCGCCGTTTGCCGCAATAAACAAAACCGGCGGGCTGTTTCCAGTCCGCCGGCGCGCACCAGTTTTGAAATGCCGCCGGGTTAATTCTGCTTTTCTTCGTCCTGTTTCGCCTCGTCGGCGGCGTCGAAGGCGTGCTGCAGCGCCACCAGGTCCTCGCCGGGCTTGAGGGCATCGAACAGCTTTTGTTCTTCCTTGAGCTGCTCGTCGGTGTAGCTGGCGGCCTTGATGGACAGGCCGATGCGGCGCTCGCCTTTGTCGATCTTGATGACGCGGGCGGTGACCTCCTGACCGGCTTTGAGCACGTTTTTGATCTTGTCCACGCGCTCCTCGCTGACTTGCGAGATGTGCACCAGGCCGTCAATTTCGTGCTGCAGACCGATGAACGCACCGAAGCTGGCCAGTTTCGTGACCTTGCCGGTGACCACGTCGCCCACCTTGTAGAGCTGGTCGATATTGGCCCAAGGGTCTTCCCCGAGCTGTTTCATGCCCAGGGCGATGCGCTGGTTCGGCCGGTCCACTTCCAGCACGACGGCTTCGACCTCGTCACCCTTCTTCAGAATTTCGGACGGATGATTGATCTTGCGCGTCCAGGACACGTCGGACACATGGATCATGCCATCAATCCCCTCTTCCAGTTCCACAAACGCACCGTAGCTGGTGAGATTGCGCACCTTGCCTTTGACCCGCGCGCCGACCGCATACTTGGATTCGGCATTGTCCCATGGATTCGATTCGAGCTGGCGGATGCCGAGGGAAATTTTCTGCTCCTCGCGGTTGATGCCCAGCACGATGGCTTCGATATCCTGGTCCTGCTTGAGCACGTCGCTGGGCTTGGCCACGCGCTTGGTCCACGACAATTCGGTGACGTGCACGAGCCCCTCGACGCCCATCTCCAGTTGCACAAAGGCGCCGTAGGGCACGAGGCTGACGACCTTGCCCTTGACGCGGGCGCCGACGGGGTACTTCGTCTCGATGTTGTCCCAAGGATTGGCCATCTTTTGCTTGAGCCCCAGGCTGACGCGCTCCTTTTCCTTGTTCACGTCCAGCACGACCACGTCAAGCTCCTGGCCGACCTTGAGCAGTTCGGAAGGATGATTGATCCGGCCCCAGCTCATGTCGGTGATGTGGAGCAGGCCATCGATGCCGTTCAAATCGATGAAGGCGCCGAAGTCCGTGATGTTCTTGACCGTGCCCTTGCGAATGTCGCCCGGCACCATCTCGGCCAGCAGTTTGGCGCGTTTTTCGTTGCGCTCCTGCTCGATCAATTCGCGGCGGGAGAGCACGATGTTCTGCCGCTCCTGGTTGATTTTGACGACCTTGAATTCGTAGGTGTTGTTGACAAATTGCGCGAGATTCTTGGGGGTGATGACGTCGATCTGCGATGCGGGCAGAAACGCCTCGACGCCGATGTTGACGACCAGGCCTCCCTTGACGACGGATTTGACCTTGCCCTGGATGGTGCCGCCCTCGTTGCAAATGGTGAGGATGCGCTCCCAATTTTTCTTGAACTCGGCTTTTTCGTGCGAGAGTTCGACGGTGCCTTCCTTGTTTTCGAGCTTCTCGATCAGGACATCAATTTCGTCCCCGACCTTGAGCGCGTTGGCGTCGATGAATTCGTTGGTGGGAATGACGCCTTCGCTTTTGTAGCCGATGTCCACCAGAACTTCCTTGGGGCGGACTTCGATGATGGTGCCTTTGACAATTTCGCCTGCCGCAAAACGCATCGCGTGCTGCTTCAGGGCTTCTTCCATGGTGAGCATAACTGAACTGTCTGCTTGCGGGAACTTAGGAACCCAACTGCGGGAACCGAAGCTCCATTGCCTAACTACCCGACGCTGCCGTGGCAACGGAGGTTAAAGGTTAGGTTGTACGTTAACTGTTTTTTCTCAGCCTCAGCGAACATCCGCACTCGCGGCGTTCAGGCAAGCTAGACGGTAGAGGAAATTCGGAGGAAAGCAAGCGCGAATTTGGGCTGTTGCTCAGGGAAACTAGAGATCCCTCTGTTCGCTACAAGCCTCCCCGGCGGCAAGGGGGAATGCTTGCTTTAACTCCGTCATCAAAAAGAAACGGCGCCGTTTTCGGCGCCGTTTCCATTTTCCGTAACCCCACCCTCCAACCCTAATCATCTCGCCTTGTCGGTCGTCAGAAAAACCGACGCCCGTTGCCCGAAAGGGCACAAGGCGAATTAAAGCAGATCATGCCTCTGGAATCCTGAGCTTGGCCCCGACCACAATGCGATCCGATTCCAGATTATTGGCCGATTTAAGGGCTTTGACCGTGATGCCATGGGTCTTGGCGATGCGGATTAACGTATCGCCGGATTTGACCGTATAAAGCGATGCCTTGGTCGGGCTGCCGGCTGAAGGACTGGCCACGGGGTTCTCGATGGCTGCTGGCGCTGGCGACTGATGAACCGCAACTGCCTTGGGCGGCACCGGTTGCGTGGATTTCTGCTCGGCGACCGTCTCCGGACTCGAGAACGGTGCCGGAGCGACTGTTATCTTCTGGCCGGGAGTTGGAGCGGAGCTGGTTGACTTTTCGGTCATGCAGCCTTCAATTAACAGACCGACTAACAATACGACGATGGCCGCTACGGCAGCGATAAACCCCCGCTTAAAGCGTTCCCGCTTACGTTGTTGAGAATCAGCCCTTTGCAAGCAATCCGGAATCTGGAAGGGGTTCGACGCATTCATAAAAATCATTGTTACAGGACTCGTTTACAAGCATGGCCAATGCCAACAGATGGAACGAAATACAACAGAATAAGAATATATTCTGGTATTTGAACAATTCGTGCCTTGCGCCTGGGCAGTTTGTCTCATTCCTGAATTGAGACAGAAGAAGGCTGATTCGCCGGACTCCGACAGCTACCAGCCAAGGTACCTGCTTCAATCTTTCACGAACCCCTGCTGTTTCAGCCAGAATAAGCAATCGTTGGCCCAAGGGTGCGGATTCGTGAACGGTGGCTGGTTGTTAAGCCCCAAGCCATGCCGCCCTTTTTGGTAGATATGCAGATCAAAGGGCACTTGGTTTTTGCGCAGGGCCTCGGCAAACAGCAGGCTGTTTTCCATCGGCACCGTCTTGTCCTCGTAAGTACACCAAAGAAAACAAGGCGGTGTGTTGGTTGTCACCTGCAACTCGTTGGAAAGCGATTTGACCAGCTCGGGCGGCGGGTTGGTCCCCAGCAGATTCTCCCGGGACCCTTTGTGGGACAGATCCCCCAGCGTGATGACGGCATAGCAAAGAATGCCGAGGTCCGGCCGCGAACTTTGCCGTTCCACCGGGTCGGCGGCTGCAGGGTTGCCGGGGTCGAAGTGGGTTAACAACGTTGAGGCCAGATGACCGCCCGCCGAGGATCCCATGATGCCGACGCGCTGTGGGTCGATCTTCCAATCCGCCGCCCGCGCCCGCACCAGGCGCACCGCCCGCCCCGCGTCCTGCAACATGGCCGGATGCCGATAACCGCTCGAGCCGAGACGATATTTGAGCACAAATCCGGCTACCCCGTGCTGGTTGAGCCAGAGCGCGTAATCATTCCCTTCATGCGGCGCGAGATGGGCATAGCCTCCGCCCGGGCAGATCACCATCGCTGCGCCGGTGGCATTCGTCGGGTCGGGCAGGTAAGGCGTGAGCGTGGGAATGTCGTTGGTCGTGTTGCCGCGGGCGCCGGGAGCATCCCCGGGCCAAAGGGGAACCGGCGCCCCGATTTCGGCGTGCGCCGCAAGCGACAACACCAGGAAGGCAGTCAGGCCGGGCAGCGTTTTCATTTTATCTCGCATTTAAAACCACTTCTTCCGTTTGAAATACCAGTAGGTCAACGCGGTGGAAAGGGCGGTCAGGGAGCCGGCAACCATGTATCCGTGCTGCCAGCTCAATTCCGGCATGTTGTGAAAGTTCATGCCATACCACGTGCCGATCATCATCAGGGGGGTGGTGATCACCGTGATGAGCGTCAGGAGCTTCACAACCTCGCCGGTCTGATTGGAGGACATGTTCAGATAGACCTGCAAAATGCCGGTGAGCGAATCGGTGTATCCCTGGGCCATTTCGCTGATTTGAAACAGCGTGTCATAGATGTCCCGGAAATACGGCACCATGTGAGCGCGGATGAGTCGAAACTCGCCCGCCGCAAACCGCGCCAGCACCTCGCGTTGTGGCCCGATGATCTGACGCAGGTGCAGTACTTCCTTTTTGATCTGCAGGATCTTGTTCAACGTCTTCTGGCCGGGGTGTTGCAGCACGGTTTGCTCGAGCTCGGCAATTTCCAGGGAAAGTTCGTCCAGCGCGGGTTTGTAATTATCCACCAGCGAATCGAGCAATGCATACGCCACCCGGTCGGGCGCCCGCGCAATCAGGACGGTGCTTTTGACGGCGCGTTCCTCCACCAGCAGAACGCTGCGCATCGGCTGCTGGTGAAAAGTCACCAGGAAATTTTTGCCGAGGAAGAAATTCAGTTCGCTGGTGGCAAATTCCCCGTTTTGACGGTTGTAATCCACCGCATGAATGACCATGAACAGGTACGGCGTGAATAAATCGCCTTCCTTCGGCAAATATTCCTCCACCTTCGGCGACGGGCTGGTCGTCACGCAATCCTCAATGGACAGCGGATGAAAGTGAAACACGTTCTCCAAGATCGTCCGGACCTCCTCCGCCGTCGGCGCTTCGAGGTCCACCCACAGGAACAGGTTGGTGTCAGCCAGCAAAGTCGGCATCAGGAACAAATCAATGTTCTCCGTGTGCAACCGGCCCTGCGTCGTGAAGGCAAACGATCGAATCATAAGCCGGGCCTACCTGCAAAAGGCCGGATGGATGCCGGCCGCTGGGCGATGAGGCACATAAATGGGTCTTTTGGCCATGGAGCTTACGCCAATCCGCCGCCGTTTCAACCCCGAAGCCTGCGCAACCTCGACAACCAGCCGCCCTCGTCCGAAGGCACAATTCGGACTCAGGTTGCCTGGTTTCAGGATTTGACCTTCACGAGCGGGTGCTCATTCCGCAGCCGCGCCAAGCTGGTTTGACGCCCGCGGCGCGGAGCCTTAGCTTGCCGCCGTGGCATTTGAACTCATCTCGGATTACGCGCCCGCCGGCGATCAGCCGCAGGCCATCGCGAAGCTGACCGACGGCCTCCGGGCCGGCGCGCGGCATCAAACGCTCCTGGGCGTCACCGGTTCCGGCAAGACGTTCACCATTGCCAATGTCATCAAAAACGTGGACAAGCCCACGCTCGTCATTTCGCACAACAAGACGCTGGCCGCCCAGCTCTATGCCGAGTTCAAAAGCTTTTTCCCCCGCAATGCCGTCGAATACTTCGTCAGCTATTTCGACTATTACCAGCCGGAAGCCTACATTCCCCGCACCGACACCTTCATCGAAAAGGATTCCAGCCGGAACGAGGAAATCGAGCGCCTGCGGTTGTCCACCATGAGTTCCCTGTTTTCGCGGCGCGACGTCATTGTCGTGGCCAGCGTGTCCTGCATCTATGGCATCGGCAGCAAGGAGGATTACGAGGCCATGGTCATCCCCATCCGCGTCGGGAGTGAAATATCGCGCGAACAATTTCTCACCCGGCTGGTGGATTTGCAGTACGACCGCAATGACATCGCCTTCGAGCGCGGCCAGTTCCGCGTGCGCGGCGACACGGTGGAGGTCCGGCCTGCCGGGCGCGAGGACGGCCTGCGCGTGGAGTTCTTCGGCGAGAGCATCGAGCGCCTCACGCGCTTCGAACCGCTGACCGGAAACAAAACGGAGTCCCTCGAGGCGGTCACCATTTTTCCGGGCAAGCAATTCGTCACCACCGGCGACAAGCTGAAACGCGCCGCGCTCACCATCCGCGAGGAATTGCGCGAGCGCATCGGGTGGTTCGAGCAGCAGGGAAAACTGCTGGAAGCCCAGCGCATCAAACAGCGCACGGAATTTGACCTGGAAATGATGGAGGAAATGGGCGTTTGCTCCGGGATCGAGAATTATTCCCGCCACATCGCCGGCCGGCCACCCGGCTCGCGGCCCGCGACGGTGATTGATTTTTTCCCGGAGGATTACCTGCTGGTAATTGACGAGTCGCACGCCACCGTGCCGCAAATCGGCGGGATGTACGAAGGCGATCGCTCGCGCAAGACGGTCCTGGTGGATTACGGGTTCCGCCTGCCGAGCGCGCTGGACAATCGCCCGCTGAAATTCGCGGAATTCCAGGCCATGCAAGGCCAGACCATTTACGTGAGCGCCACGCCCGCCCAACGCGAAATCGATTGGTCCCGGGGCCGGGTGGTCGAACTCGTCGTGCGCCCGACCGGGCTGGTGGACCCGAAGGTCACGCTCAAGCCGCTCAAGAACCAGATTGATGACCTCATCGAGGAATGTCGCCGGCGTGCCGACGCGAAAGAGCGCGTGCTGGTCACCACGCTCACCAAGCGCACGGCCGAGGAGCTGACCGATTATCTCCGGGCCATCGGCGCGAACGTCCGCTACCTCCACAGCGAGATCGATGCCATCGAGCGGGTCGAGATTTTGCGCGCGTTGCGCAAGGGCGAATTCGACGTGCTCGTCGGCATCAACCTGCTGCGCGAAGGGCTGGACCTGCCGGAAGTCTCCCTCGTGGCCATCCTCGACGCCGACAAGGAGGGATTTTTAAGGAGCGAGACCAGCCTCATCCAGACCGCCGGACGCGCGGCCCGCCATCTCCACGGCGAAGTCATCCTCTACGCCGACGTGATGACCAACAGCATCAAGCGGTTTCTGGCCGTCACTGACTATCGCCGAAAAAGGCAGCTCGATTACAACCAGGAGCACCACATCACGCCGCGCAGCGTGAGCCGCGCCGTCGAGGAAAGCCTGGCCACCTACGAATCGAACCGTTCGGAGGCCAACGCCGTCTTGCGTGACGCCAGGATGGATGTGGACCTCACTCAAACCCTCAGCGAACTGGAAAGCGAGATGCTGACCGCCGCCGAGGAGCTGCAATTTGAAAAGGCTGCCCTGCTCCGCGACCAGATCAAGGAACTCAAGCGGATGATCGAGGGCAGCCAGCCGGGTGGGCCGGTCAAACCGCAACCGGCTGATTATCGGAAAAAGCCGCGCCGCGAGCGTGGCGGGAAGCACCCAGGGCGGCCCAGCGGCAGGTCCCCGGACAGTTGAAATTCCACCGGCCTGCATCATCTTGGGGCAAGCTGAGCCGGAAAAACTGCTTGACCGGCGGCAAAATCCGCATTCCGATTCAGGTCATCTCATGACCATGACCATTGGCTTTTTGGCCGGTGCCTTCCGCATCGGTGAAGAGAATTCGATCCGGGCACTGATTCCCGCCGGGTCCACGGTCGCGCAATTTGTCATTTATGGCGGGGCGATGCTCATCGTTGCCTTGGGGGTGTTCATTTGGGCGGTGGCCTTTCGGCGGCAACGGCGGCAACGGCGGCATTCGCATCACCATCATCGCTCAAAATCGGCATCCCGACACCATCACCAACCGGAAGAGCTCCCGCGTCCGCGAACCTTGGCGGATTCCGGCGGCCTTCCTCCCTTGCGCCCTCCACCCCCTCCGCCGCCGGCGTGAGGCAGGATGGACCAAAACCAAATCCGGAGAGCCCCGGCGCGTGGCTTGACCGGCGGCAAATCCAGTGGGAGATTGTCGCAGTTTCCTATGGTTGGAACCGGTGATCCAAATCAGATCGTGGGCGGGTTGGGCGTGGGACTGCTGCTGCTCGGCGGATTGTGGCGGCTGATCGGCTGGATCCGCGAGGCGCCCGTGCACCCCGATCCCTGGGATGCCGAGGTCCAACAAAAGTTGGAGGACCCGGACATCCAGGAGGTTTGCCGTCATTGTTCAACCCCCTTAATGCCAGGAGCATGGTTCTGTGAATGTTGCGGGAGCGCGGTTGGGCCCTACAACAACCTGATGCCCTATGTGAATGCGTTCTCGGAAGGCGAGGTGTTTAGAAATGGGGTGGCCAACCGGCTTCGCAACAAGCCGATTATTTTGGTCGGTTATCTTCTCATCTCTCTCGGAAGCTATGCCGTCTTCGCACCCCTTTACTGGTTCTTCCTCCTGTCAAATCTGAAACGTCAGTCAAGCTGCATCGGAGCCGATGCGGCCAACAAGCCTGAGTCCTGAGAGTGGTCGTGTACAGCCGGCCCGGGTGTTCCGGCAGCTTTGGAGGGTCACAACTTTGATTCCAAATTGTCGGCAACGCCGGTGCCCTCAATGCCTCGGGGGCGCGGGAGTGCCGGGTGGCGGCTTTCCGGATGATGGCTCTGCCCCGGGTAGGATTTATTTAGTCCCTCGCAGCGACTTGGGGACCAGCCATTCGAGGAAGCCCCCCGCCCAATCGTCCTCGCGCAGGTAACAGGTGTAGCGCACCAGCACGTCGGTCAGCAATGCCAGGGTCATCAAACTGTCCAGAATGCAAACCGGCAGGCCCAACGGGCCGATGTGGATGTAGTTCTGGCTGACCATGGCGCGAATCATCCCTCCGATCATCATGCTCCCGCTCCGGGCGCTGGCTTGCAGCATCAACGCAATGAATGCCATCTGGGTAAACATCAGGGAAAACACCGTGAAGATCGAAATCCCCGTCAGCGCATGCGGCAGGAAGCCGAGCCGAATGAGGCGCTTCTGGGTGCCCGACCATAACAGCCCAAGAAACGGGTAGAACATGAGCAGATAGGATCGCATCATCTCGTCACGGACCCCGCTACGGCGGACCGCATCGCGCTCCGCCACCGCGTCCTCGCTGTAAACATGAAACCGCTTGGGATTCGGGATCTTGCCCTGGGGCCACGGACGGAGGACATAACGGATGGCATAAGGAGCCTGGGTCTTGCCCATTTCCGCCAGGAAATATTTCCGGCCCTCGAAATGAATGGCCGGCACCTGGACGGTGTGGATTTGCCAATCCGGCATCTCGTGTTTGGCCTCGATGACAACTTCCTGATCCGAGATGGTCACCTGATCCGGTCCCATACGGATACTCCGCGCACTTTTTGACTCCGTTTGTTCTGGCATAATAGTTCCGATTCAACTGGCTTTCCGGTGGCACTGCTTCGCTTTTACCCGCAAAAAAGAGGTTTGGCGGTGAATTAGCTTCGCATTTTTTGTGCCAGGTTCGTTACGCATGTTGAGTCGAGATTCCCCCGCCTCCCGCGAACCAAAGCCGCAGCCCGCGCAAGCAGATTGGAGGGCCGGCCTCCCTATTTGGCTGGATTGGCTCCCTTGACGCTCAGCTGAATTGAATAGAGCGATTTGCTCGCGGTGATGAAGAGCATCCGGTGGTCGCGGCCGCCGAAGCTGACGTTGGCCGTCCACGGTTCTGGCACGTCAATGTGTTCAATCTGCCTTCCGGTTTTATCGACGACCGTCACGCCATGGCCGGTAAGATACAGATTCCCCTTCTCGTCAATCGTCATGCCATCGGAACCTTTCGCGCAAAACAGCGTCTGGTTTGTCAGCGAACCGTCGGGCTGGATGTCGAAAACGTACGTGCGGTCCGCGCCGATGTCGGCGACGAACAGTTTTTTTCCGTCCGAAGTTCCGGTGATGCCGTTGGGCTTTTTAAAATCGCTGGTCACGCGCACCGGCTTTGAACTGCCGGCCGCCAGGTAATACACCTGTTCGCCGTCCTGGGCCGCCTTGTCGTGATCCCACCAGTCGCGCCGGTAAAAGGGATCGGTAAAGTACAGGCCGCCGCCGGGCGCAACCCACACATCATTCGGACCATTCAGGTATTTGCCGTCATATTCCTTGACGCGCACCGTCACGGTCTTGTCGGGCGCGATCGACCAGAGTTCGTTTCTCGCGTCAGCGCAGGCGATCAAATTGCCGTGAGCGTCGAACATCATGCCGTTGGCGCGGCCGGCCGGTTGCATAAAGGTGGAGAGCTTGCCATCCGCGCTCCACTTCAGAATGCGATTGTTCGGCTGGTCAGTGAAAAAAACATTGCCCTGGGCGTCGCACGTCGGGCCTTCGGTAAATTGAAAATCGCCGGCCAACTTCTCGAGTTTTGCGCCCGGCGCAATGACGCCCTGGGCGGGCGCGCCGCCCAGCGACATCAGGAGGATCCCTGAGCCGGCGGCGGACAGGAACAGGAGATTTACCATAAGGCCGACAGCCTGCAACGGCTGGCCGAGCGAATCCACCAAAAAACGTTGCTTGTTTTCCCGCGGCGATTGAAGCATTTTGCGAACCGATTTTTGGTCAATATCGTGCAGTCCGGCCCCAAAAGATTTTGGCGTTTCCTTGGTCACTGGGCCATCAACACCCTCGCGGTGCTGGTGGCAGCGATCATTCTCCGCGGCCACATTCGGTATCAAGCCCCGGCTGATTTGATCGTGGCGTCCTTGCTGCTGGGCATACTCAACGCGTTTGTCCGGCCTATCCTGATGCTGCTGGCGCTGCCGCTGGTGCTCCTGACCCTCGGCCTGTTCATGCTCGTGATCAACGCCCTGTTGCTCTATTTTGTCGGCGTTTTGATGGGGCCGCACTTTCAAGTGGACAGTTTCGGATTCGCCTTCCTCGGCGCCATCATCATCGGCATCGTGTCCCTCGCGCTGAACGCCTTGACCGGCTTGGGCGGCCCCCGCGTCACCGTTCACCACCGCCCGCGACCGCCAAAATCCGGTAACGATGACGGCCCGGTGATTGACGTGTGATGTGGAGTTTTGCGTTCTTAATTTTTGAGTTTTTAGTCTTGCGGACCGACCATCCGCTGTCTCAATTGACCATTTAAAACTGAAAACTCAAAACCCCAGACGATACGCTAAACGCAATGTTTGGATTCCGCGCGCCTGAAATTCGCGCTCAAAATCCGTGGCCAGTTCTGAAAGCTCCACCGGCGTTTCCGCCTTCCGGAATGCCGCACTTGCCCCGAATACTTCGGTCATTTGGCCAAAGTAATCCCGGTCATCGGTCCGCAAATAAACCACCCCGCCCGGCCGGAGCGCGGCTTGCGCCAGCGCCGGAAATATTTCGTTGATGAGCCGGTTTTTGTGGTGTTTCTTCTTCGGCCACGGGTCGGGAAAATACACGTGCAGCACCGCCGCCGACCGGGGCAGCAAAAGATAACGCAGAAAATACGCCGACTCGATCTGCACGCCGCGCAGGTTGGCCAGCCCGGCGCGGCGGCCCTTCCGGTCCAGCTTCCGGAGCCGGCCGAGCAGCCGCTCGACGCCGATGAAATTCCGGTCCGGGTGCCGGGCGGCATATTCGACGAGAAACGAGGCGTCGCCGCAGCCCAGTTCCACTTCCAGCGGCTGCGGGCGCGGGAAAAGGCTGGCCAGGTCAATCGGCTCAAGGATGGAACCCAGCGTGACAAGGAGGTTGGATTGATTTTCCATTCGGCGATCCGCCATCCGCATCCGGAAATTGAAAAGTGGTCGGGGCGGTGAGATTCGAACTCACGACCTCTTGTACCCGAAACAAGCGCGCTAGCCAGGCTACGCTACGCCCCGACCTCAGAGTAGAACAGTTTGCCCGCCCGACGCCCAAAACGCAATCCCCAATTTCCCGGGTTGCCGGAACTCGTGCGTCGGAGGCACTAAATTCGACCTGCGCCGTGCCGGTGTTGACTCCGCCAGCGGATTGAGCTGAGACGCGATTGGCGCGAAGTGCCGCCCTGAAAACGAATACGGCACGTCCCCTGGCCGTTGAACCGCAGCCTTGCTTCAAGGGAGCAGGCCGGTTAAACCCAATCCGTCATGGCTGCAGAACCCGGCCGGCATCAAGTTCAAACGACGGTCGTCACCGGCCTGTCGAACCGCGAATTCCTGGAACGTTTCGCGCAACCGGGCCGGGTGGGCCTGTGCGGCGGCTCGGCCCGGATTGATCTCGCCATCCGCCGGGCCCAGCGCCGTCTGGACGCTGCCCGCCGCTGGAGCGATTGGTCGCATGCGTTTATTTTCGAAGGCACCCGCCCCGACGGCCAGCACTGGGTCATCGAATCGGACATCCTGATTCACCGGAAAAACATCCAGCTCGGTGCCCAGGAAAATCGGATGGCGAAATATTATGACGAAAAAATGTACCCGACACTCGCCGTGCTGGATTTCGGGTTGAATGCCGAACAGGTTGCGACGCTGCTGCGGGCAGGATTGGACCTGGTCGCCGACCGCGAACGTTATTCCCTGCGCGAACTGGTCGGCACACTCATCGCCCTGCGCAAGCCGGAATTGCGCGCCCGGGAAAATCTGCTGGCGCAGGAGCGCTCAATCTATTGCTCGGCCCTGGTGAAACGCCTGTTCCTTGCCGTCGGCCTCGACCTGACACCAGGCATCGCCGGTAAAAACACGACGCCCGAGGACATTTCGCGCTCGCCGGCGCCTCACGTCAGACACCTCTTGCAGCGTGCGGCGCCCGGCCCAAAAGCCGCGTCGTTCAAGGGGAAAATCCGGGCAGCCTGGCGGGCGCAGTTGAATAAAATCAAACGGCGCCGGGCCAAGAGCCAAGCAGGCATGAAATTAAACCGTCACCCAACCCAAACTGATCTATGACTTCCTGGCAAGGCAAGGCAGTCTTGGTACGAGCCCATTATGTCCCGCGGTTCGTGTGGACGACGGCATCCATTGATGTCTATCTGGACGACCGGTGCGTGCTCCGCACCGGTGGCCAGTTTAAACTCACCGGTTCGCATTCCGCCACCTTCACCGAGGGCGGCAGGGAACATCGGGTGGAATTGACGTGGGGCGGTTCGGGCGGATTCCGCTTTCCCTATCAACTCCGCGTTGATGGCGACTTGATCGCTGACGGGCAGGTTGCGGTTGAAAATTGGGGCATGATATTTATCCCTGCTTTTCTCATCGTTTTCCTGCTGCTATCATGCCTCGCGGCGCTGGTCCTGCTCGGCTTGCTGGGGTTGTGGCGCATGAATGCCGGCGGTTGAACATTTGCCGGCCGCTTCCGCGTTCATTCGTGGCTTGCGATATCTGTGCTCTTCTGCCCGCGACTGAAAAAACTCGCGGCCGGGCCGGCCGCGCTTCTATGTTCTCCGCGTGCATCTGGCCCATCTGCGACTCCGCGACTTCCGCAATTACGCGCGGTTGGACGCCGACTTTGCCCCGGGCTTCCACCTGCTGGTTGGCGACAATGCCCAGGGCAAGACTAACATCCTGGAAGCGATTTATCTCATGGCCACGCTGCGCTCGTTCCGCGGCGTCGGCGGCGCCCAGATGATCCGGCACGGGCAGAGGGGCTATTTCGTCGGCGGCAACGTCGTCGGCCAGGGCCATCATGAAATCAAGATGTTCTGGTCGGCCCGCGAACGCAAACTGGCGCTGGACGGACGGCCAGTGAAGAAACTCACCGATTATCTGGGCGTGCTGCGGACGGTGGTTTTCTGCGCCGAAGATCTGCAACTGGTCAAAGGCGCCGCGCGCTCGCGCCGACGGTTTCTCGACCTGCTGCTCGCCCAGACGCAGCCCGGGTACCTGCCGCTGCTCCAGCGGTACATGCGCGCCGTCCGTGCCCGCAACGCCCTGCTCAAACACCGCGTCGTGGACGAGGCGACCCTCGACAGTTTTTCGCAGGAGCTGGTCACGCTCGGCGACCAACTCATCCGCCAGCGCCGCGAACTGGCGCCCAAGTTCTCGCCGCTGGCCCGGCTGGCGCACCGCCGCATCTCCCACGACGCCGAGGAATTGCGCCTGGAATATCAGCCGAGCGTGAAAAAGGATTTCGCCGTCGAACTCGCGCAATCCCGCAGCCGGGAACGGACGTATCGGTCCACCCTGGTCGGGCCACACCGCGACGATTTGCAGTTGCTGCTGAACGGGAAATCCGCCGCGCAATTCGGCAGCGAAGGCCAGAAACGCACGCTGGCCATCGCGCTGAAGATGGCGCAGGCGGAGTACCTGGCCGGCCTCCACGGGTCCGCGCCGGTGCTGCTGATTGACGACGTGATGGGCGAGCTGGACGTAAAACGGCGGAGCGGTTTTCTGCCCTTGCTGGAGCAGGCGCGCCGGACGAGCGGCCAGGTGTTCATGACCGCCACGGAGGAAAACTGGCCGAGCGAACTGGGGCGAGATTTACAGAAATGGGAGGTGCAAGCGGGAACGCTGCGAAATATTCCAGGCACCACGCATTAACATCCGGGGAAACGCCCATGACCAATCTCCAAGACTTGCACGCCGTCTGATTTGGGAATTTGAAGCTGGCCGTTTCTCTGGAGCCGGGCCAGCGGCGCTTGGAGCTTTTCTTCCGTCAAGTCGTCCATTAACTTTTGCTCATGCGAATTTTGTCGGGCATCCAACCCAGCGGCACGCTGCATCTCGGAAATTATTTCGGGATGATGCGGCCGGCCATCGAATTGCAGGAAAAAGGCGAGGCGTTTTACTTCATCGCGGATTATCATTCCATGACCTCGCTGTTCTCCCCGGCCGAGCGGCGAAAGAACACGCTGGACGTGGCGCTGGATTTCCTGGCCTGCGGCCTCGACCCCAAGCGCACCGTTTTTTTCCGGCAATCCGACGTGCCGGAGGTGACCGAGCTGACGTGGCTGCTGTCCACCGTCACGCCGATGGGTCTGTTGGAACGCGCCCACAGCTACAAGGACAAGATCGCCAAGGGCATCGCGGCCAGCCACGGCCTGTTTGCCTACCCGGTGCTCATGGCGGCGGACATTCTGATTTACGATTCGAACGTGGTGCCGGTCGGGCGCGACCAGAAGCAGCACGTCGAGATGACGCGCGACATCGCCATCAAGTTCAACGAGCAATACGGCCAGACGTTCGTCATCCCCGAGCCGCAAATCCGCGAGGAGGTCGCCGTGGTCCCCGGCACCGATGGGCAGAAGATGAGCAAAAGCTACGGGAACACCATCGAGATTTTCGGCGACGAGAAGGCGACGCGCAAAAAAATCATGGGCATCGTGATGGATTCGCGCACGCCGGCGGAGCCAAAGCCGGACGCGGAAAAAAATCTCGCCGTGCAATTGCTCAAGCTCGTCACGCCTGCCGATGCTGGCATGGATTTTGAAAATCGCCT
>DATJOW010000027.1:0-13233 GCA_035506715.1 Candidatus Acidiferrum sp.
TGATCGAGGACAACCGCCTCGACAAATTGCCGGCGGCCATCGAAACCAGCCAGGACGACGGCATGCTCACCTTCAATCAAGCCTTGTTCAATCTAGTCAAGTCCGGGCGGGTCACCGAAAAGGAGGCCATCTCCAAGGCCACCAACCCGCAGGCGCTGGAAATGAACTTCAAGGGCATCTTCCTCGACGAAGGCCGTCGGATTATCAGTTGATCCGGTTGAGGTCGGATTCTGGACGAAAAATCGCCGTTGACTTAAACCCGACTTGACGTATCGTCTTTTATATGCGGGTTTCGAAGGAAACGGATTATGCGTTGCGCGCCCTGTTTACACTGGTGGAGCATTTTGGCGGAGCGCCGATACCCATTCGCGAACTGGCCCGGCGCAACGATGTCCCGAAACGGTTTCTCGAGCAAATCATGCTCAAGCTAAAGGCGCAAGGTTGGGTGGAAAGCGTAGCCGGTGTGCGCGGCGGATACGTGCTCGCCCAGGATCCCGGCACGATCACGATGGGCGAGGTGGTGCGGTATTTTGATGGTATTTTGGCCCCGATTGACTGTGTTTCGGTCACGGGCTACAAACGGTGTTCGCAGGAGCCGGTATGCCGATTCCGGCGCGTGTTTCTCGATGCGCGC
Source organism: Candidatus Acidiferrum sp. (assembly GCA_035506715.1). Lineage (GTDB taxonomy): Bacteria > Verrucomicrobiota > Verrucomicrobiia > Limisphaerales > UBA11358 > UBA11358. The sequence continues at coordinate 635 of DATJOW010000027.1, forward strand.
AATTACGTCGCCCAACTGATGGATCGTGCGACCCTCGCCGAAATCTCCAAGGGTGCGCCCGTGGCCAAACAGGAGATTTCGCCCGGTTTTATTGACGGGGAAGGGATTTAAAATAAAATCAAAAACCAGTTGACAACGCAAAAAAACCGCGGATAATAACGACTATATTTATCGTATATTACGATTCAAGCACAGTCTTTGGGTATGATCAGAGCCAGATCAGGATTTGTTTTTACGGCTTTGAGCGCAGAGAGAGAAATTATTTGACCAGAATAACGACTTAACGTGTCGCAAATTCGTCGAATTCAAAATGCTTTAAAATGAGTGAGTCGCGTTTGAAACCGGTCGCCAATGATTCTGGTGACTCAAAGTGGCTGGAGATTGTCCGGCAACAGGTGGGTTCGCTGCGCTACGGCGTTGTGGAGATCGTGGTGCACGATTCGCGAGTCACACAAATTGAAAAGACCGAGCGGGTGCGGTTGGATAAATCGCATCCCAAGTCGCCTTGAAGCTTCAGTCAACTGAAGCTGTCAGAATACACAAAACAACAAACCGGACAACTGACCGGACCACCGGAAGTTCCCATGAACGCACAACAAAGACATGTGGAACTGGATTCAAAAACGGACACGGCTTCTGGCCGTTGTTTGGTTGTGGTCCGCCTGCACGCTCGCGGCGGCTGAAGTCAAGCTGCTCAACGTTTCCTACGACGTCACGCGCGAGTTTTATCAGGATTACAATCCCGTCTTTGCCGCGTATTGGAAAGCGAAGACCGGGGAGGTTCTGACGGTCAATCAATCGCACGGCGGTTCCAGCAAGCAAGTGCGCAGCGTGCTGGACGGGCTGGAAGCTGACGTGGTCACCATGAATCAGGCGCTGGACGTGGCCGCCCTGTATTCGATTGGTGGCTTGATCCCCGCGAATTGGTCCGCGCGTCTGCCGAACGACAGTGTTCCGTACCATTCGACAATTTTGTTTGTGGTTCGAAAGGGCAATCCCAAGCACATCCAGAATTGGGACGACTTGGTCAAGCCGGACGTCTCGGTCATTATTCCAAACCCGAAGACTTCGGGAAACGGCCGGTATAGTTATTTAGCCGGGTGGGGATATGCGCTGAGGAAATCCGCCGGTGACGAGGCTCAGGCACGCGCATTCGTGGCGAAGCTTTTCGCCCATGTGCCAGTGCTCGACACCGGCGGACGCGGCGCGACCACCACTTTTGCCGAACGCGGGATCGGCGATGTGCTGCTGACATTTGAAAACGAAGCGGCCTTGATTCAGAAACAGTTTGGTACCGATCAACTCGAAATCGTTGTTCCGCCCGCCAGCATCCTGGCCGAAAACCCCGTCGCCTGGGTGGACAAGTTTGTAAAGAAGCATGGCACCGAGGCGGTCGCGCGTGCCTATCTGGAATATTTATTCAGCGACACGGGCCAGGAACTGGCGGCCCGACATAATTTCCGTCCCCGGAATCCGGCTATTTTGGCCAAACACGCCGACCATTTCAAAACACTTGAATTGTTCACGGTACAGGACGTGGCGGGCGGCTGGCCGAAGGCCCAACGCGAGCATTTTGCCGATGGTGGGATCTTTGATCAGATCTACCAAGACAAAAGATGAATTTGCCGACGCCGTCGGGGCGAGGCGCAACTTGAAAACCATGACGAAGGCTGACCGGTTCACCGGAGGTGCTTCGACGAAGGACAGAATCGTTACGTTGTGAGCGCGAATGAGGACAGCGGGTGGAAATTGGCCCGGTTTCGAACAGCGACTGAAGTCGCCGGAATTCGCCGCCGGCTTGTGCCGGCAGCGCTGTCCCGCCACGTGAGACGAAGCATTTTGTCCTTCACCTATAAAACCAAACACAGCCAAAAAGAAAAAGTGAACCTATGAAAAAATCCAACCTCCGCCAATTCATTGCTGCCGGGCTGGCCCTGGCCAGCTGGATCGCGGCTCCGAACCTGCCCGCCGCCGTTCAATTATTCATCGAGGGCGGCAGCGCCAGCTCCACCGTCCTGTTCGACCGCGCCACCAACGTTCTAAATGATCCCAACACGGCCATTACGGTCTATGGCGCCAACAACTCCGCCGTGCGCACCTATGTCGGCAAAAGCACCAACTCTGCCCTGTCGGGATATGGCACCATTACCATTGATTTCAACCTCAACGGCGCCGTGGCCGGTCTCCAAAATCTGGTGAATCAACAGACGGATACGAACATTCTGGGCAGTTCTTACATTCCCGTCCTGGTGGATTCGGCCACCTCGCCCGAGGCGGTCAACCTCAGTGCCACCGCGGCCCATCTCAAGGCCTTGCCGACGTATGTGGTTCCGCTGGTTTACATCAAGAACACCAATTCGGCGGACACGGCTGGCATCACCAATTTGACCCAACGTCAGGCCTGGTCTCTGGAGAACACCTATCCGCCGTTGCCGGCGACGTATTATGGCGGCACCAGTACCAATCCCATCTATTTTGTCGGTCGAAACCTAGAGGCCGCCGTTCGCACGGAAATTGATCTGGCCATCTATAACACGGAAACGATCAGTACCTACTACACCAACGCGTTGGGCCAGCCCGTTTTGGACATCAGCGCCGACCCAGGCCAGCAATTCGCCGGCGCCCTGGCCAATACAGTATTGGTGCTGACCAATTCCATCGGCACGATAGCGGTGCAGAACCTCAAAAAGGGACTCGCGCCGCTTGCGTACGAAGGCGTCCCCTATTCCGTTACGAATCTGGAGAATGGCAGCTATCCGCTCTGGGGATATGAGAACTATTACTACATCAATACCTCCTATGCGGGAGCGCCCACCGCTGCGCAACTGGCCGTGATTAACGCCTTATATCAAAGTGTCACCAACGCCAGTTTCCAGAACATCAACAACCCGGTGTTCACCAACAACTTCATTCCCAATAGCGCGCTTAAGGTGTACCGGAATTTTGACGGGGGGCAGATTTTTCCCAATTGATTCCACCCCCCAGACGCAACTTTTAAACGGGCATATCTCTGTATGAAAAAAAACATCCTCCTGGTTCTTGGCACCCTGGCATTGCTGGCAACACTGCCGGCGCGCGCCTGGACATATACCAATGGTGACCTGTTACTGATTTTCCGCGACGGTCATAACAACGTGGAATTTGATCTGGGAAGCGTCACCAATTTCCTCGGTCACACCAACGGGTACACGGCCCCCGTCACGGGTTGGAACCCTAATATCGTCAACGCCACGTTTCCAAGCCTGAGCGGCGTGAAGGTTGTGTTGCTGGCCAGTAGCGGCCAGACGGATCCCAATCCGACCGCCTGGTTAAGCAGCGCGGAACCCAATACCACGGCCTACACGGTCAGCGCCCAAGGTTGGTCGCGCTTTTATGGCATTGTTAGCGCACTCGGGACACGTCCCCTGTTCTACGGCGTGCCGGCGGCGGAAACCAATGCGTATGCTTTGGCATCCAGTTCCCTGGCTTCGTATGACTACATTGTTTCAGGCGGGACTTCATCCGGGACGCTGGCGTTGCCTTTGTTGGGTGGCAATGCTCCCTTCACGGTTGAACAGGCCATCCCCGGTCTGCTGGATTTTTGGTCCATTCAACCCAGTTCCGCCAATCCCAAACCGCCGGACCATTTAGTCGGAACCTTCTACCTCACTAGCGGAGGTGTGCTGACGTTTGTTGCCGGGCCGCGCCCGTCAACCATCGTCGGTCTGTCACGGTCCGGAACTGTGAGCACGGTTCAATTCACCACCACGGTGGGCAATACCTATGCGCTGTCCTACACCAACAGCCTGGGGGGACCTGCTGCCACTTGGCCGGTGGACGCAAGCACTCTGGTCGGAGATGGGAATATCAATTCCATCAGCCATACCACGGTCGCAGGGGACGCAGAGTTTTATCGCGTGGGCGTCCAGTGAACCTTGGCCAGAAGCTGCAGCAGGTCCGGACGCAAGCCGGGCCTGCTGCAACCAAGCGAATTCGTAGAGAGGACCACCACAACGAATGAAACTGCAGACGGGTTTCATCACCCTGCTTATGCTTGCGAAAATTTCCAATGGCCTGACGGCGGAAACCAACGCGCCAGCCGGGTCCTGGCCGGGATCCGAAGCATGCTTTTATCGCCTTGAAGATAACGGGTCCTGGCAAGCAGACCGACTGGGCCCGCTAACCAATTTTGATGGTTGGGCGGACCTGCCCCGCATTCGCGAGAGCCTGGACTGGCTGCGGTCAATCTATCGCGGGTCGGATTGTTCCAGCGCCAGTGTCACTTTCCTTTCACAGGGCCGGACCAACGGGATGATCCGCATTGAGATGGCCAATCGGACGCCGGGTGAAGTTGCGACTTTGCTGTTGCTGATCACGAATGCAACGGCCGGTTACATCTCAACTGCGGCCGCGAATACGCCTCCATCATCAGCGCCTAAATTTGACGTGCGCGCCTATCTCGTCGAAGGCAATACCGTTTTGCCGCCGGAAGATTTCGGCATGCTTTCCAACTACACGGGTACGGTGGATTTCGCGCGCATCCGCGAAGGCCTGGGAAAGCTGCAATTGCATTACCGCGAGCTCGGCTTTGCCACGATTGGGGTCACGCTGCCGCAGCAGAAGATAACCAACGGCGTCATCCGGGTGAAAATCGTCGAGGGCCGCCTGGCTAAAATCAGGGTCGAGGGAAACCATTTCTACAGCTCGAACAATGTGCTGGCCGCCTTGCCCAGTCTGGACACAAATATTTTGCTCAATACCAAATGGTTCCAGCCTGAACTGGACCGGGCCAATGCGAATGCCGATCGCCAGATCTACCCCGTCATCAATCCCGGCCTTGAACCAGGGACCAGCGACTTGACGCTTCAGGTGAAGGACCGGCTGCCCTTGCACGGACACATTGAAATCAATAACAAGTCCTCGCCGAATACCCCGGAGTTGCGGCTGGATACAGCGCTTCAATACAACAATCTCTGGCAGCTCAACCACCAGGTCGGCTTCGATTACAATTTTTCGCCGCAGTCCATGAAGACGGAAGATGAAATGCCCCGGTTTTACAACCAGCCGATGGTGGCCAGTTATAGCGGTTATTATCGGGTGCCGCTGGGTTACGGCCACGGCCTGCGCGAGGACTACGACCAGTTACCGGTTAATTTCGGTTACAACGAAATCACCCACCGGTTTGATCTGCCGCCGGCCACGGGTCGGCCGGAACTGATCGTCTATGCCTCGGGTTCCGTCTCGGATACGGCACCCCTCTACAGCCCGCTCAAGGTCATTGTCCACACCAACCTATTGGATATTGACAGTCAATCGGCTCAGCACGACTTGACCTACAACGAAAATCTCGGAACCAAGCTTACTTTGCCAGCCAGGGAATTTCTGGGTGTGCTCTCATCGTTTACGTTGGGGTTCGATTTCAAGTCGTACAGCTCCCAGACTTTCAGCACGAACCTGACCTACGTAACGATTTGGAGGACGAACGATGTTGGCGAGCGGGTGGTGTGGACCAACTTGAGCCTCGCCCTGCCCAATAACAGCAGCGTTGACCTGAATTACACGCCGCTGTCCTTTGGCTGGTCGGCCACGCGGCCCGATCCGTGGGGCATTACGAGTTTCAATTTTAATGACAGTGTATTCCTGGCGGATTTGGCCTCGGCCCGGACCAATTTTCAGATCGCAGCCGGTTCCTCACAAGCCGGCGGGAATTACACCACGTTGAACGCCGGTTTAGTCCGGCAGCAGAAATTGTTCGCCGACTGGTCGCTGCTTCTGCGGGCCAACGGCCAATGGGCCAGCGAGCCGCTCATCAACAACGAACAATTTGCCCTCGGCGGCACGGCCGGGGTGCGAGGCTACCAGGAGGGCGAAGTCTATGGCGATGACGGCTGGCGCGTAATGTGCGATTTGAATGCCCCACCGCTCCCGGTCGGTTCCTTTCCCGATTCCCACGGTGGCAACGGCACTCCGGCATACCTCCGTTGCTCGGGTTTCATGGATTACGGCGAAGCTTATGTGATTGACCGCCCGGCTCCCGCAGATGTCACCTACCGCGAGTGGGGCACCGGTCTGGGTTTTTATCTGACAGCCGGCGAACACTTTGATGCCCGGCTCACCGTGGCTTGGGCGTTGCACGATACCCCCGCGACCCGCGCCGGCGAGGCGCGGGCTTATTTCAGCGTCGGCCTTCAATTCTGATTTCTGTTATGAAGACCAATTATTTCCCGCACACTTTTCACCGACTGAGCCTGGTTGCGCTGGTGATGGTCGGCGCCTTGGCGTCGTCCTCCAGGGCCAATCCGACCGGGATGACCGTCGCCGCGGGCGCTGCCACTGCCCAAACGAGCGGGTCGCAACTCAACATCACCACCAGCCCGATTGCCTTTCTCAACTGGAACAGCTTCAACATCCAGGCAGGCGAGACCACCACGTTCATCCAGCCGTCTGCCAACGCCGTTGTGTTCAATGAAATCGGCGGCGCCAACCCGTCACAGATTTACGGCAACCTCAACGCCAATGGCACGGTCATCCTCGCCAATGCCAACGGTTTCTATTTCGGCCCGAATTCCATGATCAAAGTCGGCGGGGACTTCATCGCCACGACCGCCCCCATTACGCCGGATTTTGGCGCGGGATCGAGCTGGACGTTTACGGGCATGCCGCCGCTGGCAAGCATCATCAACTATGGCTCGATTCAAGCGGGCAACGGCCGCGCGCTGTTTCTCATCGCCGAAAACATTCAGAACAACGGCAGCCTGATCGCGCCCGGTGGCAACATCGGCCTCGCGGCTGGCCAGACCGTCCTCGTGAGTGAAAGGCCGGACGGCCGCGGCCTCAGCGCCAGCGTCCAGGTGCCCGCCGGGTCGGTGAATAATCTGGGACAAATCATTGCTGATGCCGGAATCATTGCGTTGCAGGCCCAGGTGGTGAACCAAAATGGAATCATCCAGGCCGATTCCGTCCAAAATCAAAACGGCGAAATCGAGTTGGTGGCTTCCAGTCAGTTGAATCTCGCCGCAAGTTCCCAGATTCTGGCGCGGGGCGATGATTCAACTCCCGGCAGTGCCGGCGGCAACGTGACGCTCAAATCTGGCAACACGTTCAGTGACAACGCCGGGAGCGTGATTGTTACTGCTGGCGGAACCCAGGGCGGCAATGGCGGCAATGTGGAAATCAGCGCCCCTGCCGTCTCGCCATTGAATTCGGCCATTGATGCCAGCGCTCAAACCGGCTGGGCCGGCGGCCAGTTTTATCTTGGCCTGATGAACCTCGTGCTGGGCGGCACGGCTGGGGTTGTCCCGGATCCGAACGGGACCATCAATGCCATCAACGGTTTCGGCACCACCTACGTCAACGTCGGCACCGCCTTCAAAAACATCACCGCCGGCCAGATCTTGTTGGAGGCGTCCGGCAATATCAGTCTGGCGGCAAATACAACGTGGAATCTGACCGCGAGCACCGGCAATCGGACCACCGGGCAACTGATCCTCGAAGCCGGCGGCAACATCGTATTTGGCAATGGCGCAAAAATCATCGATGCGAACAACTGGTCGGTGACTTTGGCAGCCGGATACAACTTCGCGAACGGCGCGGTTGAAAGCGGCGTCGGGAACATTTTTTTGAACAACAACAGCGGCGGCACCACCGGCGGCGGTTGGATTCAAACCGCGGGCGGTTCGATCAACCTGATCGCCGGGCAGAATGTGCTGGTGGGTTCCGGTTCCGTTTTCACCACCGCAGGCGGCGGTATTTTCGTGGATGCCCTGGCGGGAAACATCAATGCGGGCTCATGGAATGGCGGCAGCAGCTATACCACCCAGACCAGCGATTACCAGTTTCGCAGCTACGGCTCCGTGCCCAACGCCGTGCTCGGCGGCTTTTCCACAGCGGCCGGCGGCAATGTGACGTTGATTGCGGGAAATAACATTGACAGCACCCCGATGGTTCCGGCCAACCAATGGCCTGGCGCCTCCGGCGCCTACGGTTCGGGCAACGTGACTGTTATCGCCGGCAACCAGATTACCGGCAATTACACGCTCGCCAACGGCACGGGCGTCCTGCTCGCGGGTGTGCCGGTTTCCGCGGCGCAGGCGGCGCACTTGCAAAATCCATCGGACGTCGCCTACGCGAGCACCTTGGCTGCTCTGGAAAACGCGGCGCAGCAATCGCAGGATCCTAATGGCAACATCGGTGCGGTTTCGTCCGGCGGCGCAATTACAGCGGTGACCCTCGGTTTGATTTCCGGTTCCTGGAACGCTTGGGCAGCCAACAACCTCTATCTTAACGAGGTGAACAATCCCAATGGAACGTTCAATAAACTGGACTCGTACCTTTTTAATTACGCGGCAGACGCTGCCGTCCATCTTTGGGCCGGCAATGCCATCGAACTCACCGGCGGGAATCTGGCCCGAAACGGAAACCCGGACATGCAGCCCATTTATGCGCCCATTCTTACCCTGGTCGCCGGTGCCGGCGGCATTACGGTGGACAATTCCATCTTCCTGTATCCGTCGAGCCAGGGAGCGCTAAGCATTACCACGCTGAACGGTGGTGATCTGAGCGGAGCCGTAACGGCCGGTTCAACCACACTGGTTGGTATCACAATGTCCGGTAGCGGACCGCCCACCGGCGCCGAGAAATACGAATATCAAGCCATCCAGAATTATGATCAGGCAACCATTCCGTTGCACCTGAACGATCCCAATCCGGTCGTGCTGGATATCTCCGGCAGCATCGGCAGCTTCCAGTTGAACGTGCCGACCTTTGCGGAAATCACCGTGGACAGCACGGCGCCGTATGTCATCGACGGCCAGAATCATTTAGGGACCTACAATTTCGGATTTACTGGATTCAATCTCTCGCCGTTGCAAACGACCTTCATTAAGGTTCTCAATGACGGTAATATCGCCTTTCCTGACTATACCCCCGGCGCCACTTTTGGCGGCCAAGGGTTGGTACTGACCGGCCCCGGAAATTTCAATGTCACCGCCCTCAATATTGACTTGGGTTTTTCAGCCGGTGTTTCGCTCCAATCGCCGACGGTTGTCGCCACCAGTGTGACTTTGACGGACCCGCTGCCGGCGGCATTGTTTGACCCGACCTTGAGCGGGAACCCTGAACTTGCCAGCAAGCTCCAATATGATGCAGCCACCGGCAGACTCACTTTTGTAGGATTAATGAGTCCGGCTGAGCTGGCCTTCCTGTTGAACCCCACCGTGTTGAATGCACAAGGCGTGCTTACGTCGGTGACCCTCGATGCGACGCAGTTGGCTGCCATTAACCAACTCTACAACAACAACCGCAACGACGTTTTGGGCGCCAACCTGAACCTCACCACCACTGGTAATCTGGTCATGACTTCAACCGAAATCGCCAATTACAGCCTGCTGGGCGGAATCACTCTGCACATCGGTGGCCTCCTCGATGTGGGCGGAGAATCTTCGGTCTCCGGTGATCAGGGCGTGCCCAAAGGCATTTTCACCACGGGTGGCGGGGGCATCTCCGTGACCACCGGCGGCACGGTGAACGTAGATGGCTCGCGCATCGCCACCTACAACGGCGGCGATATCAACATCAGCTCGCAAAACGGCGATGTCATTGCCGGATCCGGCGGTATGGGGTCGGTCAGCTTGACCGTGTTGGAACTCGATCCAGTGACGGGAGAATTGACCGGCATCCCGGCGGATGTTCCCGGCAGCGGCATTCTGGCTATCACTTTGCCCGGCAGTCATGCCACGTTGGGCAACATCATCGTGCGTGCGCCGAATGGGGACATTGATGCCAGCTTGGGCGGGGTTCTTCAACTGGCTTTCAACGGCCAAAATACGCAGCAAAGTTTTGTCAGCCTGAACGCCGGTCACGATATCAACTCCACGGGGTCGGGTGTCATCGGCTACAACATCGAGTTGCAAGCCGGCGGCAACATCAATGGCATCGTGGTCGGTCGGCAAAGCGTTGCGATCAACTCTCAGAACAATGTGGATGTGACCGTTGTGAGCGGCGGTAACGTGAATATCAACGCCTCGGGCGAGGTTTCGGGCACGGTCATCAGCGGTGGCAACCTGGACGTCAGCGGCAACTCGATAACGGCTTCGTTGATTGCCGAATCTGTGTCCGCTTACGGTGATACCAGTGGGGCCAGCCTGGGCATACCGCAATCGAACATTGCCAAGGAAAATACTGAGGCGGTGAACGACACGTCTGCAGGAGTAAACAACTCCGATGATTTGGATGATGACAAGAAACGGAAGGGCAAGGGAATTACCTTGGCCCAGAAAACCAGTCGGGTAACGGTTCTCCTGCCGCCCCGCCAACAACCCAGGACCCCGGACCCCGGAACCTAAAATATAATAACGCATGACCACCCTCATTCAACCCGTGTTCGCCGCCAACGCGGCGATGTACGCCATTCAGAACGCCACCACCGAGGGCAAAATCACCGTGATTGCCCTGCTGGTCCTGTCACTGTTCAGCTGGACGATCATCATTACCAAGTTCCGCCAGTTGCTGATCGCCCGCCAGGCGAGCAAGAAATTTCTGGCCGCTTACGGTGCTACGCGCGACCCGCTGGACATCAAAAGGAGAGGTGCCGACTTCGAGGGAGCTCCCGTCTATCAGCTCTACATCCGTGGCGCAGATGAACTCGAGTTTCACCTGCAGAACAACCCCGTCACTGTCAAAGGCGAACGCCGCATCAGCATATCTTCCTTTGACGCAGTGAAAGTCGCATTGGAGGAGGCGGCCGGCACTGAGGCGGTGGCGCTGGAGAAAGGCATGATCGTACTGTCCACCGCCGTCGCCGGCGGCCCGTTCATCGGCCTGCTGGGCACCGTCTGGGGCGTCATGTCCACCTTCGCCGGTATCGCCGAAAGCCGCGCCGCCACGCTCACCGCCATGGCCCCCGGCGTCGCCGCCGCCCTGGTGGCCACCGTCACCGGCCTCCTCGTCGCCATCCCCGCCATGTTCGCCTACAATTTCATGGTCACCACCATCCGCCACCTCACCCAGGAACTCGATGGCTACGCCAGCCGGTATGCGACGCAAATCGAACATAGCTATGTGGACAACCGTGATCTGGAAGACAAAATCACCATGGCACTGACGCGTTCCGAAATGGGCGAAAATACGCCCGCTATCTGACCGATGAAAAAGTGTTCGAAATCGGCGCATCATTCGCTGACGGAGCTGAACATCACGCCGCTGCTGGATCTCGCGTTCGTGCTGTTGGTGATTTTCATCATCACCACCATGCCGCCGGTCAATGACCTGGACCTGAAACTGCCCGCCGCTGCCAAACGGCTCAAAGACCCGCCCCGCAAGGCCAACTATATCACCGTCCAGGCCGACGGCACTCTTTACCTGAACAAGGCCCGGTTCGCCAATCCCGAAGACATCCTCCAATCCCTCATCAACGCCCGCCTGGACGACCCGGACCTCAACGTCATCGTGCGCGGCGACAGCCAGACCAAGTACCGACAAATCCGCGCCGTGCTGGACATCTGCCAGCGCGCCAACGTGCCCAAGGTCGATCTGGCCACCGAGGCGGTTAATTCGCAATAACCCATGCTGCCCCAGAGCCAGGCCCGAAAAAAGCGCAACTCGTCGAAGGTGAACTTGCTGATCTCGTTCGTCTTTCACGCGTTGATTGTGTTGACCATGTTCTACTTCGCCGCCCGGCAGGGGTTGCTGGGCAAACAGTTGAAAAAAATCGCCGTCGAGATGGTCAAGGAGAAGCCGCCCGAGAAGCCCAAGGAGCCCGAGAAACCCCAGGAGGAACCGCCCAAGGTGGAGGCGCCCAAAGTGGTGGAAAGACCGAAGGTGGTGGAGGAAGCCAAAGCCGCCCCGCCCCCGCCGGTCAGCCTCGCCCCGCCGGCGGTGGCGCCGCCGGCCGCCGAGCTGCCGGCATTTGAATTCGAGGGCGGCAAGGCGGTGGAAACCAGTTCCGACCCGGCGCAGCTCTACAAAGGCTACGTGGAATACGCGCTGCGCTCGAAATGGCAGCGGCCCGACAACATGGCTGATGACAACTATGTGGCGGAAGTGGAGGTGTCGGTGGATCGCAAAGGGCGGATCAGCGACCCGGTCTGGGAAAAGAGTTCGGGCGACAGCCGGTGGGACGATTCGGTGCGGCAGGTGCTGGCAGCGGTGAAAAGCCTGGATCGTCCGCCGCCGACGAATTTTCCGCCCCGGGTGGTGGTGCGGTTCGATGTGCAGGCCGAAACCGAGCCGATCAGCCAATGAAGAAGACGTCGCAAAGTCATCACAGTTCGCTCAGCGAACTGAACATCACGCCGCTGTTGGACCTGGTGTTTGTGCTGCTGGTGATTTTCATCATCACGACGCCGCAGATGATGAACAACCTGGAGATGACGCTGCCGTCGGGTAAACCGCCGCCCAAGACGGACCAGAAACCCAAGTTGAACCGCATCGTGGTGGATGCCCAAGGCCAGACGTTCCTGAACGACGCGCCAGTCACGATCCCGGGGTTGAAAGCGGACTTGCAGCAACTCAAGGCCCAAGACCCGGAACTGAAGGTGGTGGTCAAAGGGGCGGACGAGGTGGATTACCAGCACATGATCAACGTGCTGGACGTGCTCCAGCAACTCGACATCACCCGCGTC
>DATJOW010000028.1:0-24221 GCA_035506715.1 Candidatus Acidiferrum sp.
GGACAAACCTGGGAGCGGATGATGCTCATCAAGGCCCGGCACGTCGCCGGTGATGAAAGCCTCTCGGCCGAATTCCTGGAAATGATTCAGCCGTTCCGGTATCCGCCCACGTTGAGCGCCGAGGTGCTCCGGGAAGTTGCCGCCGTCAAGGACCGGATTGAGTGCGAAGTGGTGGGGGAGGGCGAGCTGGAACGCAATGTCAAACTCGGCCGCGGGGGCATCCGGGAGATCGAGTTCGTCGCCCAGTCGCTGCAAATTCTCCATGCCGGCAAGATCCCGTTTCTGCAGACGGCGCAGACGCTGCCGTGTCTGGCCAAGCTCGCCCAATACAAGCTGCTCGCGGAGGAGGAAGCCCGGTCGCTGGACGCGGCCTACCGTTTTCTGCGGGACGTCGAACACCGGCTGCAAATGGAGGAGAACCAGCAGACGCACACGCTGCCGGCCGACCCGAAGCTGCGATTGCGCCTGGCCCGATTGATGGGATGCTCGTCACTGAAGGAGTTCGAATTTCAACTGCAAACGCACCAGGACAATGTGCGCCGGGTGTACGACCGGCTGTTGAAGGCGGAAGCGCCCCGGGCGCAGACCGAATTGCCTCCGGAATTCGACGGAGCCGAGGACGAATGGAAGCGGCTGCTGGCGGCGCATGCGTTCCGCGACCCGGAAACGGCTTTCCGCCTCTTTCGGGAATTCGCCGAGGGGCCCGGCTATATCCACATCTCGCCGCGCACGACGGAACTGGCGCGACAATTAATCCTGAAATTCCTGGCGCTTTGTCCCCGCCCATCCGCGGGCCGCAAGCCGCAGTCCGCCATCCTGTCGGATCCCGACCGGGTCGTGACCCGGCTCGACAGTTACCTGGAAGCGTACGGCTCACACGCGGCGCTGCTGGAGATGTGGCACGGGAATCCCCAGGCGTTCGAACTGATGCTGTTGCTGTTCGACCGGTCCGAATTTCTAGCCGAGGCGGCGATCCGCACCCCGGACTTGATCGACGATTTTCTGGCCGGCGGCCGGCTGCGCCAGCGGAAGACCGCGCCGGAGGTTTTGAAGGATTTGCGCCACGGGCTTGAGGATGCGGACCAGTTCCTCTGGCTGCGCCGCTATCACGAGGCGGAACTGATGCGGCTCGGCCTGCGGGACATCCTGGGTCTGGCCGATTTCGAGCAGAACCTGGTCGAGCTTTCCGCGCTGGCTGAAGCCTGCCTGCAGTACGCCCTGGAGGCCGTCATGCGCCAGCATAAAATAAAGACGCCGCCCTTCGTCGTTGTCGGGCTGGGCAAGCTGGGCGGGCGTGAAATCGATTACGGGTCCGACCTGGATCTCCTGTTTGTGGCGGACGGCCGGACGAAGCAGTTATCGAAATTGCAGCGTCTGGCGGTGAGCGTCATGGATTTGTTGTCGCGGCGGACGGAGCAGGGGATGGTGTTCCACACGGACGCGCGGCTGCGGCCGGATGGCGAAAAGGGATTGTTGGTCAACACGCTGCCGGCTTACGAGGAATATTACCGGCACCGCGCCCAGCTGTGGGAAATCCAGGCGCTGACCCGCACCCGGCCGGTGGCGGGCAGCGAACAACTGGGCGAACAATTCCAGAAATTGACGGCCGCGCTGACGGATTTCGGGAAGGCCTCCAAACCACAAGAGCGGAGGGACGACCTCCGCGAGTCCTCGATCAAGCCGGGGCGTCGGGAGGCTCTGTCGTCCGGGCGAAAAACAGCAGCGATCTTGCCGGCCTGTTTCACGCCGGACTGGAAGCAGCAAATCCATCAAATGCGGCTGCGGGTTGAAAAGGAGCGGACGCCGCGCGGCCAGGACGACTTGGCCATCAAGACCGGCCGCGGCGGCTTGATGGATGCGGAATTCATTGCGCAAACGCTCTGTCTGGAAAACGGCTGGGCGGAGGCGAACACCCTGCGCGCACTCGAACGCGGGCGCGAGGCCGGGGTGCTTCCGGACGCGGAAAAGCTGTTGGATAATTATCGCAAACTGCGGCGGGTAGAAGGCATTTTGCGCCGTTGGAGCTACGAAGGCGAAATTGTCCTGCCCGATGACCCGGCGCCGTATTACCGGGTCTCGGTGCGTTGCGGTTTTGCCACGCCGGAGGAATTTCGGAAGGCGCTGGCAAAATGGCGCAAGGCAATCCGCGAGGTATATCAAGAGGTTTTCGGCCTTCAGAGCTCCACGCCATAGCCGCGAGAATGGAGGATGGAAGATTGAAGATGGCGAAGCTGCCGGGTGGTCATCCTCCATTTTCCATCTTCAATCTTCGCCTTCCTTCCGGCGCTGGCGGGCCACTTCGTACAGAAACACCGCCGCCGCCGCGCCCACGTTGAGTGAGTCCACCGCCGGCGGCATGGGGATGGCCACCGCCTCATCACAGGCTTCCAGAACGGCCTTGGAGATGCCTTCACCCTCGCTGCCGAAGACAAGGCAACAGTCACCGGAAAAGTCCGCCTGAGACAGGCATTTTTCGTTCGTGTGTGGATGCGCCGCCATGCAGCGAATATGGCGGGCGCGCAGTGCCTTCAGACATTCCACCAGTTTCAAATCCGTGGCGTGGGGCTTGGCGGTGAACTGGTGCCGCAGGCCGAGCTTGGCCAGTTCGATGACCGGCAATTGCAGGATGGTGCCCATCGAATTGCGGACGGCCCGGCGCAGGAACGGACTGCTGGAAGTCTCGCCGACGATCAGCGCCTGGACGCCAAACGCCACGCAGTTGCGCACCAGCGCCCCGAGGTTCTCCGCGCTGGTCAAGCCATCCACCGCGACCAGTAGCAGCGGCCTGGGATTTTTCGATAAAATGTCGTCCTGCGAAATCGGCGGCGGAATTTTCCCGACGGCGAGCACCCCTTGATACATCGAGAATCCGATGAGCTGCTCCAGCAATTTCTTGCCGGCCAGATAGACGTTGAGATTCTCCGGTCGCGCTTCGAGGAGCGGACGGAAATTTTCCAGGTGCTTTTCCGGCAGCAAAACGGAAAAAACTTCAAAGCGGCTTTCCAGCAACCGGCGAACGACTTTTTCGCCTTCCGCCACGAAGATGCCTTCGCGCTCGTGCTCCAGCGGCCGGCGCATGGTGCGGTAAGGCGCCAGCTCGGGCAAATCGAGTGAGGAGATTTTGTGGACGTGAAACATTCCGGGGGAGTTTTGCGCGCCGGTGCCAGATCGCAAAGCAGAAAATGGGAATCGTCGATCCATGGCGCCATTCCAGGAATGAACAGCAATGCCATCGATTGACACGAATTCACAGAATTCGCGTCAACGCAAGCAACGCCGCCGTTGGCTTAGCTGCTTATTGTCGCAGGCGGAAGAACTCGGCGCTGTTGGTCGGCTGGACGGTGACGCCCTGGCTTCCATCCGGCAGCGGACCAACGGTTTGCGGCAAAGGCGACCAATTGGTTCCGCTCAAATCCGGGTTGGCATCCAGGGTCCAGCCATAGTTGATGGCGTCCCAGCTGACGACAGGCTGGCCGTTGGTGTTATCGATAAACAGCGGCGGACCTTCGGTCGGTTTGAGGATGTTGATCAGCGTGACGGAATCCTGTTCGGCGAGCGGGCCGCCCGCGCCGTCATCCACCAGCAGCAGCACATAATACGGCTGCAAGATGGAGGAATCGACGTACCCCACGGTGGCGCTGACATTCGTCGTACCGTTCACGTCCAGCGGCACCGTGAAATCAACCGGGGTTCCGGGCGGCAGCCCATTCAAACTCAGGAAGTCGCCATCCGGCTGGAAGTTGTTGTCCACGGCGAGAATCCGGACATTGAAGGTCGCGGGCACTCCCAGCGTATTGGCAATCGTGAAGTTGAGATTGGTGGTGCTGCTTCCCGGCAGGAGGGCGATGTGATTGGTGCCGCCGTGATGAATAATCGGACAAAGGGTTTGGTCGCCAACAATGGTGCCGATATAAAACGTGGTGTCCCCGCCGATGCCCGTGTCCAAGGCTGACATCTGGTAAGCCAGCGTGCTGCCGGAGTTGAAGTTGGACGGCAGCTTGATGGTAACGGTCAGGTTGGCACATTGTCCCGGCAACACGGTGATGGTTTGTGGATTGAGGGAGAAGTAGCCTCCGGTGGGCACGGGAGCAGCCCAGTTGATCACGCCGGGAATGGTAGTCGTACCCAGCGGTGAGAAATTGACCAGATAAGTACGCTGGTCCGAACCATTGTTGCAAATGGTGGCGGTCACGGTGACGTTGCTGTTCGCGGGACACACGCGGACCGACGGCAACCCAAGCGTGGGACGGCACTTGCCTTGAATTTTCGCCACATACAGATTGGTAACGTCGGTGGGCGAGAGCACATTCTTGAACAACTCAATTTCATCCAGATAGCCTTTGAAATAGCTGTTCAAGTCTCTGGATGAAACGCCTACAGTCACGGTTGGTGGGTAGGGAGGAATGGGCGGATAGAAATCCATTACTGGATCGTTGATACTGCCCGTGAACGTCGTGATGCTGGTAGTAGTAATTAATTTTCCGTTCTCGTATATGCTTACTTGTTTGGGCGCTTTGCTCCGTTGCACAGTGACCGCAAGGTGCGTCCAAGTATTCAAAGTTATCGCGTGACTCATTTGACTGATACTACCGGGCGTCGTGGTCCCAGAATACATTTCAAAGGTTGGAAAACCGTTGTTGAGATAGAGGCCATATCCGTAATACAGAGTTGGCGGCGGGTAATTATAGGGTGATCCCGGGGATTCCTTCATCAAAATGACTTGGTTGGCGCTGGGGGAATTTGTCCATTTCACCCAGGCATCAATGGAGAAGTCACCTGTTCCAAATGCCAGGCTCGCATAGGATCTGAGCGAGACATAGCTGTTTCCGTCGAAGTTAAGGCAATTATTCACGTACTGGCCGAAGATGCGCGCGGGCGGACTGTTCGGCGGCTTGGTGGCAGCAGCGCCCGCGCGGCGCGTGCCCGGGTTTTGTCCGGCTGAATTATAACAGGTGGCCCCGGTCAGCTCATCAAACGTCAGCCAAAGCACCATGTTGGTCGGCGGCGGATCGCAGCACAGTCCGAGGAACGCGGTGGCGTTGGTCACCACGACTGTTCCGCACGGATTGGTGCAGGTGAACGTGATGTTGGTGTTCGAACCCGGGCAAATCACCGTGTTGGGCGGCGGACTTTGGGTCACATTGTTGGGGTAGTTCGCATTCACCAGATATCTCATATCCCCCAACGTGCCGCACCCATTGGTGGTGATGCATATCTTGAATCGGTTGGTGATCAGGCTCAGGGTCGGCGGCGGATTGGTGAAGACGATCACTTTGACCGTGTTGGTCGCGTGGTTGCCGCAGCAATCCGTGGCCACAATGGTCACCGTGTTGGTGCCGACGTTGAAGGTAAGGTTGGCCGTGGCCGGGCTGGCTCCGCTGGCCGCCAGGTTCGGATAGGGGTTGTAAAAGTTCAGCGTCACATTGGTGCAGCAGGAGTCCGTGGCGCTGGCGGCGATCGGAATCGTCACGCTGCCGGCGCAGATGTTGGTGAAGATGTTGGTGACTCCAACCGCGAACACCGGAGCGCCCGTATCGATCGTCCACGCGTATTGGATGTTGGTGGAAATGACCGAGCCGCAGGCGTTGCTCGCGGTGATGGCAAAGGTGCGGTAGGTGGTGCAATTTGTGATGATGTCCACCTGCGTCACGTTCGTGGTGACGGAACTGCAACCGCCTGAAACCTCCACCCGTGCGCGGATGCTGGCATCGGTCGGCAGGCTATTTGACGAGGGATTGCAGCCAAAATTCGTCCCGCCGGGCAGCAAAGCAAAGGACAGCGGGACGCTGGTCACTGTCACCATCTGGGTGCAGGTGTCGGAGTTTCCTGCGCCGTCGGTAACCAACCACGTCTGCGTAATATATTGCGGGCAATTGCCGTTGGTCGTGGTGCCGATGGGGAGGACGTTCACGTTGCTGCTGCAGGAGTAAGCCGTCGGCGGATCGAACGACCAGTTGCTGTCGCAGGGCACCGTCTTGTTCGTTGGACACTGCACCGCCAGACAGTTCGAACAGCAGACGTATCCCACCGTGAAGCCGACCCCATCAAATGCCTGTTGGTAAACTGACAGTGACAGGCAGGGATATGAGCCAGGCGCCGGGTAGGGACCGCTACCATTGATTCCCTGGCCGCTCCCGGGTGGCAGCACAGCAGTGGCCAGGACGTTGGCTGGCTGCAGGATCGCCAGGCCGGTGTCCACCGGGCCGCCAACATGGTTTAAGGAAAATGCGCTCCCCAGCACCGTTCCGCTGGTTCCCGCCACCGCCGGTCCATAATTACCATCCAGGGAGGTGTTGGCCGAGGCTCCGGCCAGCGCACTGGCTTGCTGGTCGTACTCGGCCCTGAAGACCACCGGCTGAGAGACCGTTGCCGTGGATGAGGACGCCAGGCCGGCCACCCCCAGATACAAGGTGCAGGGATTCGGCTGTCCGTTCAGGAAGTAAATGTGCACTTCGTAGGACTGCGCCGTCAGGCCGTTGATGAAGAACAATAAATTATTGAAAGCGGCCCAGGAATAGGGTCCATAGCCGGCTTGCACGTCCTGAAAAACTCCGGGACCGGGTGCGGTGCCGAAAAGCGGGCCCAGCCACGAACTAGACCAATAAGTGCCACCCGGAGGTGCGCCGGAAAAGGTTTGCGTGATCAACACGTTGCCATAGCACGGCAGGTTGGTGACCATCCAGGTACCGTTGGTATTGATGCCTGACGGATCGGGTATGAGCGACGGTGAACTGGAAGCTGGACACGGGAGCCAATGAATGGTCTGTGGCCCGGCATTGGGCCCGCAACAGCCTGAATTGGTCGCGCCGCTGTTGGTACAGCATCCTTCCACCGTCACGGCCTGGCTGCAGATGTTCGTGTCGCCGCAACTGTCAGAAATCAGCCAGTAGTTGGTGATGTACTGCGGACACACGCCGTTCGTTACGGTTCCCAACGAATGGATGGTGACGTTCGTGTCGCAACAGGTGGTCAGGACGGTGGGAAGGTCAAAGGTCCAGTTTGAGTAGCAATTCACGGTTTTATTGGAGGCGCAGGTGACCTCCATCACCGCCGGATAAGTGGTCAAGGTGACCGGCACTGTCAGGTTGGTGGTGTTGCCACAAAGGTTGGTGACAGTGAGGATGACGCTCGTGCCGCTGCACAAAATGGTCCCGGCCGGAATACTCTGCGAGACAAAGACCGGACCGCTGTCTCCGGAGACATGCACCAGGCCGGTGACGTCAGGCATCGGGCCGCAGGCATTGTATCCGACGCAGATATCGATGTTCGTGGGGGCGGCGCTCACGGCCAGGCAAACGTTGCTGGCAACGACGGTCACCGTCAACCCTCCCAGATTGTTGGAATGCGTGGTGTCCATGATGCCCAAAAACAGGCGGGTGGCGCCGGGCGGCGCGATGATTTGTCCGCCTGATCCATCGCCGATGTAAAACGTCTGACGCAGCCCGGGTTGCAATGGGTAGGTTTCCAGATTCCAGGTCAGCCCCGGTGGCGGAGTGCCTTCCGTGCGGGGATCGTTATCGTCCAAAAAGACGCCCACCAGTGATGAAATTGGCGCCGTAAGCAGAGATATCCCATTCGCATCGCCATAGGTCCGATTAAAGATAGTGCCGACATCTCCCAGGGCATTGAAGTAGCCCGTCGCGGGGCCATACGCCGTGGTGCCCGATGAGGAGAAGGTGAAAATGTCGCCGCCCGTGACGACGCCGGGATATTCTGTCGGCGATTCAGCCGGAGCGATGTCGGCGCCGTCCGGTGTGCCATCCGGTAGTCCCGCCAGCCAGGGATCCGCCGGTCCGGGAACCACCACCACATTGGTGGTCGGCTGGCAGCAACAGGCTTCCAGCACGACCGGCACAATCGCATTGGTGGCATCACCGCAATCGTTGGTGACCGCCAGGGTGACGTTCGTGCTGCTGCACAGCAGGGTTCCGCTCGGAATGCTTTGCGACACTCCCGCGCGACTTCCGGGCGAGGTGTTGATTTCCACCAGCAGCGTTGCGTCGGGCATCGGCGCGCAGCCGTTGGTTCCCATGCAAAGCTCAATTTCAGCCGGGAATTGAACCGCCAGCAGGCACGGATTGGTGGCGCAAACAATCGTCACCGTGAAGTCGCACGTGGCAGTGTTGCTGCAACAATCCTCCGCCACGACATGCACGAGGTTCGTCGTGCCGGGCCCAAACCAGCTGCCGTTGGTCGGGGAGAAGGTCAGGGTGACATTGGTGCAAAGCGGGTCGCTCACGGTCGTGGGGTAAAATACCTGCACATTGGTGCACGAAACCACCGCCAGGTTGGAACATTGAATCACCGGCGGATAGAGCGGCGAGCAGCAATGGATGTTGGGTTTTACGGAGACGTAGGCCGACTGGCCGGCGGGCAGCGCCGGCTCCGCCACCGTGTTTCCATTCACATCGTGCCAGGCATCCTGGTAATAGTTGTACTC
The DNA here is from genome assembly GCA_035506715.1 of Candidatus Acidiferrum sp. GTDB lineage: Bacteria > Verrucomicrobiota > Verrucomicrobiia > Limisphaerales > UBA11358 > UBA11358. Next base: position 8,441 of record DATJOW010000028.1, read on the forward strand.
GGTGAAACCGCTGCCATTCCAAATTTGCATCTGCGCACCGCACGGAGGCCCGCAACTGGAGAGATTGGTCCAGGTGCCGGTGCCCAAGCCGACACCGCCAACGAGCACCGACGTCCCGTTGGTGGGCGTAAGACAGGGCGGCGGACAGTCGGGCGGACAACCCGAAATGGTCAGGGAGAAGGGCGCCGCCCCGCCTGGCACCTGCAGCACAAATCCTTCTCCGGCCTTGAACGGGAAGTTCGCGCTCCAGGATCCCAGACGTTTGGTTGCGGCCACAACGTAGCTCGTCCCGTTCCACAGGAGAATCTGGCTCTGGTTGGGCACGCTGGTCATTTGGTCAATCAGGGTGCTGTTCGTGCCCTGGCACAAATTGTCCGCCAAAAAATTCGCCCCCGGATACACCGTTACCGTATAACTGGCCGGAAACGGTGCCGTGCAGTCGTCACAGCAGTTGGTGCAGCACGGTATCGTCAGTTTCTGGCTGCAGGAGTTGGAATTGCCACAGGCGTCGGTTACCACCCAAGTTCCGGTCAAAACCAAGGGACAAGGGCCGCTGTTGCCCACGGGCATGAAGGTGACGGTGAAATTGCTGCAGCAGGTGTCCACGATGTTCGTGGGCGGGTCAAAACTCCAGTTCGTCGTGCCGCAGGGGTAGGTTTTGTCGGCGCCGCAGGACAGGGTGATGCAATTGGTCACGCAGGGAACGAAATAGAAGGCGGCCTGACCGTTGGTTAAAATGGGATCAGTCGGACTCCAGGCACCGTTGGCATAAGTGGCGTTGGTGCTGAAAATTCCATTGGTGGGGAATCCGAAGGAAACCTGCGCGCCATTCTGCGGGGCGAAGCCGGTCACGTCCTGATACGTATTGAAGCCGTTCGTGGTTTGCGGACTCAACAAGGACCATTGACCGCAGCCGCAGTAATTGGTGGGCGGTAGAACCGGAACCGCCGGGGTTCCGTCGAGGATGATGGTCGTGGCCGGACCAAAATTCCGAATGATCATTCCTTCACCGGGATTCCAGGTCACATTTGCGTAGTTTCCATTGATATCATACCAGCCGGCCGGTGAAGTGAAACCCTCCCAGGTGGTGGCATCTGCCGCGGTGAAATAATAATAGACGAAAAATATATAGCAGTTCCAGACATACATCACAGTATTGTTGCCTCCGGGAGGTCCATTGGGGTCGGAAGTCAATGCAGGCGTCTGCAGGAACGACGCGTTGTTGATATTATTGCCACCGGGCCCGTTGACACTGCATCCCACCAGATTATATCCGGTCTGAAGGGTGACCGTTTGTGCTTGTGCCAACATCCCGACCGCGAGGAAAAGGAGGGCGGAACAGGCGAGGGTAGTGCAGCGCCGGATGAACCAGGGGGTTGTCACCAATTTGTAACAATCGAATACAGGCACATCACTTTTCATATTCAACAAGGTCACCGGGTTGCCAAGCATGCGGCAAAACTTCGACCCGAGGCAGGCCTAGCCGGTCCTGCTGGATCTTTGCGCAGGGAATTGCGGCTATCTTTTCAGAAACTCTGTATTAGTCAAGATTCAATTTAGAATTAACTGAATAAATTTGTGATAAAGAAGATAAGCCACAGCGTCCCAATTAGTTGTCCACAGCGCTTGAAATCCTAGGCCATGTTCAACGACAGGCTACGCACAAGACCGTGCACTGTATGGCGGCGAGGAACACCGCCAGTAACAACCCGATTGGACGGCGACTTGTGCTTGAGCAACTGAAGACGGGCGGGCGATCCCTAAAGCTGCAGCGTTGGACAGGGCACGTCCTGGGCGGCAAGCCGGAGCTGGACGTGTTTGGCGCCGATGTGATGCAGCTGCTCGGCCATGACGTCATGTGCCAGCTCGGGTTTGTTGCACTCGCGGCTCAGATGGGCGAGGTAAAGGTGCTTCAAACCGTCGGACATCACCTGGGCGGCGGCTTCCGCGGCGGCTTCATTGGACAGATGGCCGTGCCGGCTCAGGATGCGCTGCTTCAGGCTCCACGACCGGCGCGGGCATTCCTGCAACATCTTCACGTCGTGATTGGATTCCAACACGAGGACATTGGCCGGCCGGATGCGCTCGATCACCAGTTTGGTGGTATGGCCGAGGTCAGTGACAAAGCCGATGTTGCCGGCGGAGGTGTGGATGAGGAAACCAACCGGATCCTGCGCGTCATGCGGAATGGCAAAGCTGTCCACCAGCAGGTCGCCAATTTCGAAGCTGGCCCCGGTGGTGAACAGGCGGCAATCAAATTTTGCCTGCAGCTGAAATTCGAACGCTTCCTGCGTGGCGCGGTTGCAGTAAATCGGAATTTTCAACTTGGCGGCGATGCCGGCCAGTCCTTGCACATGGTCGGAGTGTTCGTGCGTGACCAAGATGGCTGTAAGATTTTCTGGTACGCGGCCGATGCCTTCCAGCCGCTTGCGAATCTGGCGGGGGCTGAACCCGGCGTCCACAAGTATCCGCGCCTCAGCGGTTTCCAGAAAAGCGCAATTTCCACCGGATCCGCTGCCCAAAATGGTGAATTTGACAGCCACAAGAAGGACGTTAATGGCCGGCGAGAAAACGGGCAATTTTTTTCGTGGTTGTCAATTGACGATTGGCACAAAGTCTGCGTTATTAAACGCGTCATTTGCTTCTTATGTCAAAAATCCAAAGGTGGTCGTTGGCTTGGAGCGCAGTTCTGATCTTGCTTCCGGCCATCAGCAGTTCCGCTCAAACCGTATCCAAACAGCAATTACGCGGTTGCGTGCCCGAAGCGGTCGCCCGATATCATTTGCGGTCGCTGGGCAGCCCGGCGGCGGCGAAACAGCTAACCCTGGCCATCGGGTTGCCCCTCCGGGACGAGCAGGCCTTGGACGATTTACTCCGGGAAATCTATGATCCGGCCAGCCCGAGGTTCCACCAGTATCTGACCCCGGAACAATTCACGCAACGGTTCGGTCCGACGGAAAGGGATTATCAGGCGGTCATCGATTTCGCGAAGGCGAACGGCCTGACGGTGGTCGGAACCCACCCGAACCGCTTGGTTCTGGACGTCAGCGGCTCCGTGAAGGAGATCGAGCGGACGTTTCATGTCGCGCTTCATACCTACCGTCATCCGTCGGAAGCCCGGGATTTTTATGCGCCGGACGCTGAACCTTCGCTGGATTTGCCGGTGCCCATTCTGAGCGTCAGCGGATTGAACAACTACTCGCTGCCGCGTCCGGCTTTCAAAGCCAGGCCGGCCGGCCAGGCGGGCGGGATGACCCCCAGTGCCGGTTCCGGTCCCAGCGGCAGTTATATGGGCAATGATTTTCGCGCCGCCTACGCTCCGGACGTGAGCCTGAAAGGCAACGGACAGAACGTCGCGCTGGTGCAATTCGATGGCTACGATTCCAACAATATTGCGACCTATATGACCATGGCGGGTTTGACCAATTACCCCACAGTGACCAACATCCCCATCGTGGGCACCAATTCACTTCCGTCCGGCAGTGCCAACGGCGAGGTTTGCCTGGATATTGAAATGGTCATCGCCATGGCCCCGTCCGTTTCAAAGATTTACGTTTACGAAGCCACCAATGGCACGGTGAGCTGGTCCACCATGCTGAGCCGGATTGCCAACGACAACTTGGCGAAGCAGGTCAGCTCCTCCTGGGGCGGCGGCGGTGCCGACCCGGCGGCTGAGAACGTTTTCAAACAGATGGCGACGCAAGGGCAGACCTATTTCAACGCGTCCGGCGATTATGATGCCTTTACCGGTTCCATTCCGTTTCCCTCGGACAGCACCAATTGCACCCAGGTGGGAGGGACAGTGTTGACAACCACGGGTGCGGGCGGCGCGTACGTTTCCGAAACGGTTTGGAACGACCGAACGGTCAACCCCAACGGCGGCAACTGGGGCAGCAGCGGCGGCATCAGTCCAACCTACACGATCCCAATCTGGCAGCAGGGCATCAACATGACGACCAATCAGGGTTCGACGACCATGCGCAACCTGCCGGATGTGGCGTTGACGGCAAAAAATGTATTCATCGTTGCCGACAACAACCAGCAGGAGGTGGCGGAGGGGACCAGTTGTGCCGCGCCTTTGTGGGCGGGGTACACCGCGCTGATGAACCAGCAGGCCGCCAACGCCGGCCGGCCCAGCGCGGGCTTTATCAATCCGGCCATCTATGCCATCGGCAAGGGCAACGTTTACAACAACTGTTTTCACGACACAACCACCGGGGATAACACGTGGTCGAGCAGTCCAACCAAATTTTACGCCACCAACGGATTTGACCTCTGTACGGGCTGGGGCTCGCCGGCCGGCCAAAGCTTGATCGACGCCGTGGTCGGTCCGATGGATACCCTGGGGGTCACGCCTGCTTCGGGTTTGAACGCCGCCGGCCCCGCCGGTGGTCCCTTTTCAACAAATGCGCAAAAATATGTGCTGACCAACTTCGGTGGCACGTCCCTTACCTGGTCGCTGTTGGGCAAGCCGGCCTGGCTGGATGTTTCCTCCAGCAGCGGCACCTTGGGCGCCGGCGGCTCCGCTACGGTGACGGCAAGCCTGAATATGACCGCTTATCTGTTGCTCCCCGGGGTCTATGCCACCAACCTGGTGTTTACCAACGGGGCGAGTGGCATCACCCAAACCCGCCCCCTGTCATTGCAGGTCGGACAGAACCTGGTCCAAAACGGCGGTTTTGAAACCGGCAGTTTCTATCCGTGGACGCTGATTGGCACCGCCGGAACTTATAATTTCGTTGATGACGGCACGGTCACCTTACTGACTCCGAACACGGGTACCTATATGGCGGCTCTGGGTGAGGCCACTTTTCTCGCGTCGCTTTCCCAGAACCTGCCCACCGTGCCGGGGCAGAATTATCTGCTGTCGTTCTGGTGGCAAAATCCCTCGACGGGCAGTCCCCAGCAATTCCAGGTGAACTGGAACACGAATGCCACATCCACCAATACGCTCCTCAATTGGGTCAGTCCGGCGGTCTGGTCGTGGACGAACATGCAGTTCATCGTTGTGGCCACCGGCACGAATACAATCCTCCAGTTCCGGGCCGAAAACGGTCCTGACTGGTTTGTCCTCGACGACGTCAACGTGTGGCCGATTCCCTATCCGTCTTTCCGTTCCGTGGTCAAAACCAACGGTAATAACCTCGTGTTCAGTTGGAACACCCTGGCGGGCTTGAGCTACGTGGTGCAGTACTCAACCAACCTCGCCACCACCAACTGGGTCGCGCTGACCACCAACGCGGCCGCCGGCCCGGTCATGACTTACACCAATGCCTATGGCTCGGATCCGCGGCGGTTCTACCGCATCCGGCGGTTGCCATAATCTCTGCCGTTCTTGCTCACCGGGCCGGATGCGGTAGCATGAGCGGGTGACCAGTCTGCTCCAGCAAGTCGAACGGTGCGTGCAGAGCCGCCGCCTGCTCCCGCCAGACGGTCGGGTCTTGCTGGCCGTGTCGGGCGGAGCGGATTCCATGGTGCTATTGCACCTGTTGCACCGGCTGGCCCCTGCGCACCGGTGGCAATTGACGGTTGCCCATTTCAACCACCATCTTCGGGGGCGCGCCAGCGAGCTGGATGAAGCGCTGGTTCGCCGCGCCGCCGCCGGATTGAAACTGCCGATCATGGTGGAGGGCGGAGATGTCAGAGCATTTGCCCGCCAGGCAAAAATGTCCCTGGAGATGGCGGCGCGCAAGCTCCGGCACGAATTTTTGGCGCGGGCGGCCCGGGACTGCGGCATCCGCACCGTGACCCTGGCGCATCATGCCGACGACCAGGTGGAGTTGTTCTTCCTGCGCCTGTTGCGCGGCGCCGGCGGCGAAGGATTGGCCGGCATGAAATGGCGGTCACCCTCGCCCGCCGACCCGAAGATTCATCTTGTCCGCCCGTTGCTGGATGTGACCAAAGACGATTTGCGCGGGTTTGCGCGGGCGCACAGAATCCGGTTTCGCGAGGACGCGACCAATGTTTCCACTGAACTCCTCCGCAACCGGATCCGCCACGAGCTGTTGCCCTGGCTCCGGAAAAAGTATCAGCCGGGTCTGAACCAGACGGTGTCGCGCCTGATGGATATCGTTGGCGCGGAATCAGAACTGATTGGCGAAATTACCAGGCGTTGGTTGGCCTCGAAAACGAAGCGTGGAAATGAACTTCTTGGTAGGGCGCGGCACTCCGTGCGCGCCGTGAAGCGCATTGAAACAGGCGGCGGGCAAGGGACTGCCCGCCCTACCTTACCTGACAGACCGGGAGAGAAGATGTCTTTCAATGGCTTACCCGTCGCAGTTCAGCGCAGGGTTTTGCAGTTGCAGTTGATTAAACTCGGTCTGGCGGCCGATTTCGAAATGGTCGAGCAGATGCGCGGAGCACCCAACCGACCGGTCAGCGTCGGCGCCGGTTTGTGCGTTGTCCGGGACCCGGCGGGCAGGGTGAAGCTCCAAACGGGATCGACAACGCCGTTTAATTTGAATGAGACCGTTTTGACACTGACGGGCCGGGCGGCGCGTCACCGCCGGAGGGGCGAGCTAAACGAGCCCCCAATTCACCGAAAAATTCAAAAGTTGGGGACTCGCAGAGCTCGCCCCTCCGAAGAAGCGGGAAATGGTCCGGGCGAAGTGGTTTTTGATGGCGTCCGCGTGCGCTGGGAAATCGAGCCGATCAAGAAATTTGGCACCTGGCGGTTACGCACGCCCCAATGGATGGAATTTTTCGACGCAGACCAGGTGGGTCGCCGCATCCGGCTGCGGCACTGGCAACCTGGCGACCGATTTCAGCCCATCGGCTTGAAATCGGCGGCCAAGCTTCAGGACCTGTTCACCAACGCCAAAATTCCGCGCGCCCGGCGGCGGGAACTGACCGTGGCGGAGGCCGGATCGGGTGAGATTTTCTGGGTCGAGGGGCTGCGAATTTCCGAACGGTTCAAGCTCAGCCGGGGAACAAGGCGCCGGCTGGTTTGGTGCTGGCAACGGCTGCCCCCGCCGGCACAAGCCATGAAAGCCTTTGAATTCAACAGGTTTCGCTCCCGGGCCTGACCGGGGGAAAGTGCTTTACAGCCAGGCGGTGAATAACTATCCTTCCTGACTTCAACAGAAACTATGGAAGCGAAGTCGAAGACGATTGACCAATTTAAGCTGCACGGCAAGGACACGGGCTCCGCCGACGTGCAAATTGCGCTGCTGACCCAGCGGATTAACCATCTGACCGAACATTTGCAGGGAAACAAGAAGGACCACAGCTCGCGCCGCGGGTTGCTGATGATGGTCGGCCAGCGCCGGCGCCTGCTCGAATACCTGCAAAGCAAGGATGTGAGCCGCTACCAGGCGGTCACCAAAAAATTGAAGTTGCGCCACTGAATTTGCGACCCGGCGCCCGGAGTTCAACCGGCCGCCCGGCGCTTTTGAATCCGGCCGGAAACGCGAACGGCCCGATTCCAAACCAAACATCGCGAACAATAGATTCCGTTGCCCCAGGGAAATTTCAATCAGTCCCGCGCTCGCGCGGGGTTCACTGAAGTTCCTCCGGTGGCAACGGGCCAGTTAATATGCCAGAAAAAATCACCGCCCAGGTGGGCGAAAAGCCAATCACCATTGAAACCGGAAAACTCGCCAAACAGGCCGACGGCGCGGTAACCGTCCAGCTCGGCGAAACCATCGTCATCGTCGCGTCGGTCGCCGCGACCAAGGCCAAGGAAGGCCAGGACTTTTTCCCGCTGACTGTGGACTACCGCGAGAAGGCGGCCGCGGCGGGCAAGTTCCCCGGCGGCTACTTCAAGCGCGAAGGCCGGCCGACCGAAAAGGAAATCCTCACCTGCCGGCTCACCGACCGCCCCATCCGCCCGCTCTTTCCCAAGGGCTGGTACAACGAAGTCCAGGTGCAGACCGTCGTGCTCAGCGCCGACGGCCAGAACGATCCCGACATCCTCAGCATCATCGGCGCCTCCGCGTCGCTCATGGTCAGCGATATTCCCTGGGAAGGACCGCTGGGCGCCGTCCGCGTTGGCCGCATCAACGGCAAATTCATTGCCAACCCGACCCATGCCGAACTCGCCGAAAGCGATCTCGACCTGGTTTATGTCGGCAACACCGAGGACATCGTGATGTACGAGGGCTCGGCGAAGGAAATCACCGAAGCTGATTTCAATGCCGCGCTGAAATACGCGCATGAAGTCATCCAGCCGCTGATCGCCGCGCAAAAGGAGCTCGCCGCCAAGGCGGGCAAGAAGAAACGCGAAATCACGCTGAACATTGTCCCGGACGAAATTCTGCAGGAAGCCAAGCAGCTGGCCGGCGACCGGTTTGTGCCGGCGCTGCTCACGCCGGGCAAGCTCGCGCGCGAGAACGCCTGCAAGGCCATTCAGGAGGAGGTCGGCGCCAAGCTCATTGAGAAATTCGGCGAGGAAAAAGTCACCGAATTCGTCATCAACGACGCGTTTTATTACATCCAAAAAGAAGCGGTCCGCGGCCTGATTCTGAACAGCGGCAAGCGCCTGGATGGCCGCAATTTCGACCAGGTCCGCCCCATTTCCAGCGAAGTCGGCATTTTGCCCCGCGCCCACGGCTCGGCGCTGTTCTGCCGCGGCGAGACCCAGGCCGTCACGCTGGCCACGCTCGGCACCGGCGACGACACGCAGGAATTCGATTCCTACACCGGGGGCGAGAGCCAGAAGAAATTCATCCTGCACTACAACTTTCCGAACTTCTCCGTCGGCGAAACCGGACGCATCAGCGGCCCGGGCCGGCGCGAAATCGGCCACGGCGCCCTGGCCGAGCGCAGCCTCGAGCCGATGCTGCCGCTCGACACCTATCCCTACGCGGTGCGCGTCACCAGCGAAATCATGGAATCCAACGGCTCGACTTCCATGGCGACTGTTTGCGGCGGCTCGCTGGCGTTGATGGACGCGGGCGTCCCGTTGATCCGCCCCGTGGCCGGCATCAGCGTCGGCATCTGCACCGAACACGGTGCGGACAAGAAAATTTCCAAGTACCAGCTCCTGACCGACATTATCGGCTGGGAAGATGCGTTCTGCGACATGGACTGCAAACTGGCCGGAACGGAAAAAGGCATCACTGGTTTCCAATTGGACCTGAAGCTGAAGGGCCTGCCGCATGCGGTGATGGCCGAAGCGATTGAGAAGGCCCGCGTGGCCCGGATGCACGTTCTGGCCGAGATGGCCAAAACGCTGGCCGCCCCGCGCCCGGACATCAGCCAGTACGCCCCGCGCATTGCGACGCTGAAGATCAATCCGGAGAAGATCGGCGCGCTGATCGGGCCCGGCGGCAAGAACATCAAGAAACTGGTCGAGGAATCCGGCTGCGAAATCGACATCGAGGACGATGGCACGGTCAACATCTTCTCGGTATCGGCTGAGGGCATGAAGATTGCCAAGGACGCGATTGAAGGTATGACCGCCGAAGCCGAGATTGGCAAGATTTACCGCGGCAAAGTAGTCACCATCAAGGAATTTGGCTGCTTTGTGGAATTCCTGCCGGGCAAGGACGGCCTGGTGCACATCAGCGAGCTGGCCAATTTCCGCGTCAAGAAGACCGAGGACATCGTCAAGATGGGCGATGAAATCTGGGTCAAATGCCTGGGCGTGGACGAAAAGGGCCGGGTGCGTTTGTCGCGCAAGGCGGCGATGGAAGACCGCGACAAGCAGGAGGCAGGCCGGGAAAAGGAAGAAGCAAAGAAGTAATGGCAATTTGAAATCGGGGCGCGAACGGTCACCGTTCGCGCCTTCTTATTGTTGGCGCTGCGCGTGTGGTTTTTGGGCCCAGCCCGGTCAGGTGGCAGGAAGTAACCAGTTGTTGAATTGCGAAATCACCCGGGTGCAAACAGCCGCGGTCATGCAGCCGGGCCGATGCTTCAGCCCGGCTGTTTAATTCGGCACCGGATACTCGGGGTTTGACTCCGCCGCCGGGCGACCGTAGATTGGCCTTGAATGCTGGCTGTTGAATCAAAGGTGGCGAGCGCAGGCACGCAGGACTCGCCAGAAACCAATCTGAATCGTTCCTGGAAACACATCGTGGAACCGGTCGAGCCGTTTCTCCAGGCCGTCTCCCGGCAATTGATCCGGCAGGTCAACGATTTTGATCCTCAAGTCGTGCCCTACGCCCAATATGCGCTCGACGGCGGCGGCAAACATCTGCGGCCCACCCTGGTCGCCCTGTCCGCCGGCGCCCTCGGCGAGGTGACCGACGCCCACGTGACGGCGGCGGTCATCATTGAAATGGTGCACCTGGCGACGCTGGTGCATGACGACGTGATGGACGAGGCGGAGATCCGCCGTGAACGCCCGACGCTGGCGGCCAACTGGGGCAATGAAATCGCCGTGCTGTTTGGCGACTGCCTGTTTGCGCAGGCGTTAAAACTGGCAGCCAGTTTCCCCACGCCGGAAGTCTGCCGCAGCGTGGCAATGGCCACCAACACCGTTTGTTCCGGGGAAATCCTGCAGACCCAGCACCGCCGTAAGTTTCCCGTCTCCCGGCGCGAGTATTTCCGCGTCATCGAAATGAAAACGGCCGAGCTGTTTACGCTCTCCTGCGATCTCGCGGCCTTTTTGAGCGGAACCACCCCAAAACGGCGCGTGGCCTTGCGCGAGTTCGGTGCCGCCTTTGGCACGGCTTATCAGGTCTATGACGATTGCGTGGATTTGTTCGGCACGGAAGCCTCGGCCGGCAAGTCGCTCGGGACGGACCTGGCCAAGGGCAAACTGACGTGGCCGGTGCTGCTGGCCTGGGAGCGGGCGAGCGCCGCCGACCGGGCACGGCTGGAACAACTGGTGGACAACTGGCAGCCGGAAAACCTGGCGGCCGTGAACGAGCTGCTGGCCCGATACGAAACCTTTGGGCCGTCGCAGGGAATCGTCACGCGTTACCTGGAGCAGGCCCGTCGGGCGTTGCGGGGCCTGCCGGACTCCGGCGGCCGCGCGGGATTGTTGGGCCTGTCGAATTTTTTAGAGCAACAAACCGTCGCCTTGGCGGTTTGTATGTGATGAAGCATGATTATGTCCGCTCCAGTCACACGCACGGATGGCTCAGAAACACCCGCGCCCGTGGAAGAAGAGGCGCTGGTGCGCAAGGCCCGGCATGGCGATCTGGAGGCTTACGATGAATTGGTCCGGCGCTACCAGGAGCGCATTTACGGGACGATTTATCACATGACGGCCAATCATGAAGACGCCAACGATTTGGCCCAGGAATCCTTCATCAAGGCGTTTCAGGCGCTGAAATCCTTCAAGGGCGGGTCGAGTTTTTACACCTGGCTTTATCGTATTGCGGTCAACAAAACGATTAATTTTCTAAAGCAGCGGAAGAATCGTATCCAGATGAGTCTCAATGACTTGGACTTTAACGCCGAGCATGACCCTGATTTGGTGGCCTTGATTTCGGAGAAAACGCCACACCGCGATGTTAATTTGTCCGAGCTGCAGGAAAAATTGAACGAGGCCCTGCTAAAATTGTCAGAACCCCATAGACTGGTTGTGGTTCTGCATGATGTGCAAGGGATGGCCCATGACGAAATCGCGAAAGTTATGGACTGCAACATCGGCACGGTGCGTTCGCGGCTGTTTTACGCCCGGCAGCAATTACAGGCGTTGTTGTCCGATTACGTGAAGTAATTATGATCGAAAACGAGAACAATTTCGAATCGGTTCGTCGGTTGCTGGCGCTCAAGCGGCATGAGGTCCCACCGCCGGGATATTTCAATCACTTTTCGCGGAACGTGATCCAGCGGATTCGCGCCGGACAACCTGCCCAATCCGAGTCATTTTTCGACGCGTTGAATGCCCAGACGCCGTGGCTGGGGAAGGTGCTCAACCTGTTCAACGCCAAGCCGGTGTTTGCCAGCAGCTTTGCCGGGGCGCTCTGTGTCCTGCTGTTTCTGGCAGTGGTCAATGGCGAACGCGCGGATCTGATCGCGCAAACGCCGCTGCCGGTTTCCGCTCCCACCAGCGCGTCGCTGGCCGCCTTGTCTCCCACGGCTTTGGCGTCCTCGGCCAATCAGCCGGGGATTGTCTCCAGCACCAATCCCGTCCTGAGCCTGCAACCTTTCGCTTCGCCATTTGCCCAGCAACCCGCCCTGGCCCAGCCGGTCAGCCTGACGTCTTACCGGTAATTGATCCGTTTGATTTCGCGTTGCGCGCTTGAAACCGCGGCGCGCTTGTCTTTAAATCAGGCGGGTGCCAACCAAAGTCATCGCCGTCGCCAACCAAAAGGGCGGGGTGGGCAAGACCACGACCGCCGTAAACCTGGCTGCCTGCCTCGCGGCATTGAACCGCCGGGTGCTGCTGTTTGACCTCGATCCCCAGGCCAATGCCACCAGCGGCGTCGGCCTCGACAAAACAGACGGCGCCAGCGCCTACCGCGTCCTGCTTGGCGAAGGCAGCCTGCTCGACAAGATCAAACCCACGGCCTTCGAGCGGCTGGCGGTCCTGCCCAGCGAAGTGGATTTGTGCGCGGCGGACATTGAGCTGGCCCGGCTCGAGAATCATTTGCTCCGCGTTTCCGGGACGCTCCAGCCGGTGCGCGAATCGGGGCGCTTTGACGTGATCCTCGTGGATTGCCCGCCGTCGCTGGGCATTCTCACCCTGAACGCCTTCGCCGCCTGCGACGGCCTGATCGTGCCGCTGCAATGCGAGTATTATTCGCTCGAGGGCATTTCCATGATGAACCGGGTGCTGGGTCAAATGCGCGATGCCGGCGTCAATCCCCGGCTCGACATCCTCGGCGTCGTGATGACCATGTTCGACGGCCGGACGAAGCTGTCGAATGAGGTCGTCAGCGAAGTCCGGAACCAGCTCGGTCCGCGGGTCTTTGAGACGGTCATCCCGCGCAGCACGCGTCTGGCCGAGGCGCCGAGCTTCGGCAAGCCCATCATTCATTACGACAAATACTGCTCCGCCTCGGCGGCCTACGAACTGTTGGCCCAGGAAGTCCTGCAACGGCTGGAAACGTGATATGCTGAAGCGCACTCCACTTTTTGACTCCCACCGCCAGCTGGGCGGCAAACTCATTGAATTCGGCGGCTGGGAAATGCCCGTGCACTACACCAGCATCACCGACGAGCACCTGGCCGTTCGCCAGGCCGCCGGCATCTTCGACATCTCGCACATGGGCGAAGTGACCGTCAGCGGCGCCGGGGCGGCGGATTTCCTCAACCGTGTCCTGACCAATGATGTTCGCCGGCTTGGCGCCGGTGAAGGGCAATACACGCTGATGACGAACGAGCGGGGCGGGGTGATTGACGATCTCTATGCCTACCGGCTTTCGGGCGAGGTTTATTTGCTCATTATCAATGCGTCCCGCATCGAACCGGACGTCGCCTGGCTGCAGGTCCAGGCCGCAACTTTTTCGCGCCGGGCCGATCTGCGGCTGACCGACGCCTCGCACAATTACGCGGCCGTGGCCGTGCAAGGGCCCCGGGTCAAGGAATTTATTGATGCCTGCCTGCCGGGTGAGTCGGTTTCAGCCATGCGCGTCAAGGCGGTGACCGATTTAAAGAAGAACCAGATCGGCGGATTCCGGTTTGAAAACCAAAGCGTGTTGGTTTCGCGCACCGGTTATACCGGCGAGGACGGTTTTGAAATCGTCGGTTCGGATGAAGCCATTCGGCAGGTCTGGGATAAAATCCTGGCGGCTGGCCAGCCGTTCGGCATCAAACCCTGCGGGCTCGGAGCGCGCGACACCCTACGCACGGAGGTTTGTTATCCACTCTACGGCCACGAACTCGACGAACAGACGACTCCAATCGAGGCCGGTCTGGGATATTTTGTCTCGCTCGACAAAGGTGAGTTCAACGGCCGCCCGGTTTTGGCGGAGCAAAAGTCAACCGGCGTGAGGAAAAAGCTGGTTGCCTTCAAAATGGCAGACAAGTCGGCGCCGCCGCGACCGCATTATCCCATTTGGACGAACGGTGCACCCGCGGGACTGGTCACCAGCGGCACGCAAAGCCCGTCGCTGGGCATCGGCATTGGCCTGGGTTATGTCCCGCCGGAATGCGCCAGACCGGACACGAGGATTGAAATTGAGATTCGGGGCAGACGCTTCGCGGCGGTTGTGGTGAAGAAGCCGATCTATCAAAAGCCTTTCGCTGGGAACGCTGGCGTCCCGCCGGCAGGTTGACTGGAAACTGCCCGGCAAGACGCCGGGGCTCCCAGGATCACCGTCAAGCCCGAACGGTTTCACTCAGATTCCCGGTCACTTCGTTGTCACGGAATAAAGCGATGTTCGGGCCGTGATGAAAAGCGTTTTGCCGTCCGGGCCGCCGAAAAGCACTTGCGTCGGCCGTTCGGGAACTTCGACGGTGCCAATCGGTTTGCCCGCGGGATCATAAACGTAGATCTGGCCGGCGGCGATATACACGTTGCCGTTCGAATCCGAAATCACGCCTTCACCGCCTTGCTCGGCAAACAGTTGAAAATTGGTCAGGCTTCCGTCCGGGTTCACGTCCGCTTTCCACGTCCTCAAGGCGGATTCGTCCGTGACATAGAAAGGCCGGCCGGGATTGGCTTCGGCCAGGCCGAACGACCGGATCTGCGGGCTGGATTTGATGCCCCAACTGGTTGCCCCGGTCAGAAAGTCCCTGCCGACCGGCAAAACCACCGTTCCGTCCGGCGAAACAAAACTGGCAACCGGGTGGGAGAGGGCGTCACGGTTCAAATGCCAATCGCTGACAGGCAGGTATAGGCTTTTCCCGGACCGGTTGGTAACCGATTCGGGCTGCAACATCGTGGACGTGCCGTCCGGGCCGAGGGAATAAACCGTGCCCTCGGCGCGGTAAGGGATGACCATCAGATTGCCGGTTTGGTCCACCACCAAATTGACAGGGGCCAGAGATGAATTGGTGAGGCTGGAGAGTTGCCGCGCCGAAGCGTCCCATCGGTAAATCCGCTGCGGGTGCGCATCCACGAAATAAAAGTCGCCGTGAGGGCCGACGGCGCCGCCGGAAATGTTAAAGAAGTCGCCGGCCAGCTTTTCCAACGTTGCCCCGGCGGCGAGTGTGGGAGGCAACATGACGGGTTTGGGATGAGGCGGCTGTCCCGAAATGTCCAATGCGGCAAATTCGTGCTGGCGAATCTCGATATCATGGCTTTGGTCATAGACATCGACGCCAAAGCTCGCCTTGCTGTTGCTGTCACAGTGAAAGTTTCGGAAGCGGATATCGCGCGAGTTGGAAACCTTGACGGCCCAGGGAAAAGGCTGGAAGGAGCTGATCACCCGGTAGCTGTGAAAATTGGCGAAGGTGATATCGTGGGACGAATCAATTTCGACCGGCAAGGCAAAGCCGCTTTCGCGGCGTTCTTCCTCGGTTTGCAGGGCGTAAAACCGCCAATGCGCCGCATTATGCACTTTGACCTCGTTCCGGACATGGTGCTCGCTGGAAATCTGGTAGGCGCGGCCCTCGGTTTCGGTGTCGGAAACAACCATGCCGGCTTGGGCATACGTGGAAGGCGTCCAGATGTCGAGGAAGGTTCCGCCGCCGCCATCCGTGACCCACAAACTGGGATATTGGCTGTCCCAATGGCGGCTGGGTTCGGACGTGGCGCCGTTGTACGGGTTCTCGCGCGAGCCGTCCGGCAATGGGGTGCCGTGGCCGCCCAGGAAACGCACGTCGTTCATCAGCGAATGCGGGCCCGCTTGCCAGAGGGCCGCGACCGCGCGCGGGTTGTTGCCGCTGGTGTAAAGCCCAATGCCCACGACGATATTTTGCCCGCCTGGCGGGGTCTCGAGCAGCGCTTTGGGACCGCCGTTGCCCTGGTAACCCGGCGTGCCATCGGGAAGAATGAGCT
>DATJOW010000029.1:0-19462 GCA_035506715.1 Candidatus Acidiferrum sp.
TTCCCCATCCGATGTGCCGAATCCGCTTTATTGCGGCCGCAAAAGCGGCATACTGTCCGCCGGTGCGTCCGTAGCTCAATTGGATAGAGCTTCTGACTTCGGATCAGAAGGTTGCAGGTTCAAGTCCTGCCGGACGCGCCAGGCCATTAGCCGGGGAGATGACGCCCAGAATTTTACCGTTTGACAAACCGCGCCGGGAACCGAGATTGGATTAGTCGCTGGTAGGGGCGCCGGCTTATCGCACCGGAGCGTGCGTGCGAAGGCGGAACAGGGCGTCTGCAGCGGGTTAATATGATCTCAAACGAGCGGCCATCACCTTTTGGCCGGGCGACATTCGGCCAGCCCCGGCCGCCGGTGAACGAGGAGTTGCTGAGATCCGAGCGGATTCAGATCGAGCGCAAAACCTTTCTGTTCACACTCAAGGAAAATCCCCGCGGGCGATTCCTGCGCATTACCGAAGATGTCGGCGGTCGGCGCGACGCCATCATTATTCCCGCCCCCGGGTTGGAGGATTTCCAGAAGCTCCTCGGTGAGATGGTCCAGGCGGCGGCCGCAGCGCCGGCAAAAAAATCCTGACCCCAACGCCGGGGCACGTCGAAAAGCCTCAGTGTCGGCGTGCCCGGGCGGTTGATTTGAGCGAGGCCCTGCCGGGTTTGCCCGGCTTCAACCGCGCGGCGTCACCCCAGAGACTTTCCAGGTCATAGCGCTCGCGCATGTCCTGCCGCATCAGGTGCACAATCACGTCGAAGAAATCCAGCACCACCCACGCCCCGTGCACCGTGCCGTCCACGGCCCGCGGCCGCACGCCGTGCTCGTCGCGCAGCCGGTCGGTGATTTCGTCCACGATCGCGCGCAGATGCGGCTCGCTCGTGCCGGCGGCGATCACAAAATAATCCGTGACCGATGACAGCTTGCGCACGTCGAGAACGGTGATGTTTGCCGCCTTCTTGTTTTCCGCAAATTCGCGGCACAGCCGGGCCAGTTTTTTTGGATCCATTGTTGCTGGGGAAATTCTTACCACGGACGAACACAGATTGGCACGGATAAAATTGCTCCCGCCCGCCGTGGATTTTCACGTGTTGGTTTAAGATCCGTGTGCATCCGTGTTCATCCGTGGTTGACCGTCAGACGTAAAGCCCGCTGCGGCGAATGGCTTCCGCCACAAACGGCGGCACCAGATGGTCAATCGGCAAACCGGCCTTTATCCGGGCGCGGATTTCCGAGGACGACACCCCCAACGGAAAACCGTGGAGCGTATGTCCGCGAAACGGCGGCGGAAAATGTGCCGTGGCTCCGCCCGGACGAGGAATGGCGACGAACTCTGCCAGCCCAGACAATTCGGCGGCTTCGCGCCATTCGTTGAGCTTGGCGGCGTTGTCGGCGCCGATGAGACAAAACAATTGGGCGCCGGGAAAACGTTTCGCGCAGTCCCGCAGCGTGTCAATCGTGTAGGAAACGCCGCCGCGCCGGATTTCCTGGTCGTCCACTTCACAGTTTGGGCGGCCTACCAAGGCTAGCCGCAGCCATTGCAAACGGGCCGCGCCGGGCGCGGGGTGGGACTCCGGCTTGAACGGCGATTGCGCCGCCGGGACGAAGAACAGCCGGTCCAATGCCAGTTCCTCCAGCGCCGCCTGCGCCACGAGCAGGTGGCCGAGATGCACCGGATCAAACGAGCCGCCGTAAATACCAAGTTTCATGTTGAAAGTTGCAGGTTGCAGGTTCGGCCTTCGCACGTTGCCGGTTCAACTTGCAATTTTCAACCAGCTACCTGCAACACTTTTAACAACACCGCCGCACCCCGTGATAACGTTGTTCGGTGGCGGCGACGTAAATTTCCTGGTTAGAAATCGGGGCATTGACGGAGCAATGTCCTCCACACATTTGCTGTGCCCGTTCCAGGTGCGCTTCGCCGGACCATTCCTTGGCCAGCGCCAGGGCCAACGCGGCCGTGCCGGCGGCGCCGCTGAATTTGCGCCCGCTCTCGACCACCGCGTAATCCGGCAGCCAGACCGGCTCGGACTCGCGCAACACCGCCGGTTTGCGCCGGGACAACAGCAGAATCCATTCTCGAATGCTCAAGACAACGATCACCGTAACCAGGAGAAGAAAAGCTCCGGCCACGGCGGCATCGAGCAGGTTGTTAAACACCAGGGTGTCTTTGGTCTTTAATTCCCGGTTGACTGCTTCCAACTGTGAGTTAGCGCCGGCAATTCCCGAGGCCACGTCAGTCATCGCCAGATTGCGTTTGGCGGTCAATTCAGCGAGTCCATCACTTGTTTTCCGGGCTGCCGCCAGAAACCCGATGCGCGGATCGGGATGGAATATTTTCTCCACGCCCGCCGTGAAGGTGACCGCCACCAGCCAGACCAGCGGGATGAAAGTGATCAGCGCCAGCGCCGGTTTGCCGGGCCTCGACGCTCGAACCACGACTTTCGACCCACCCAATTGCATTTTCAAAATGACAGTGGTGGCCAGGCACAGGGCGATGGCCGCGAGCATCTGGTTGGCAATGCCGAACAGCGGCCAGAGCGAGTTGATGCCCCCCAGCGGGTCGCGCACACCCTGGATCAGGAAATAACCCCAGCCCGCCACCATCAACCCGCTGGCCACCAGGTTCGCACGCAGGCGGCGCGTGTCGCCCAATGGTTTCCAGAGGTGCCCAAGAAAGTCCTGGAGAATGTACCGGCCCACGCGCGTGCCGGCATCGACTGTCGTCAGAATGAACAGCGCCTCGAACATGATGGCGAAGTGGTACCACAAATCGAGCGCGTGCCGGCCGACGACCTTCGAGAAAATCTGCGCCATCCCGACGGCCAGCGTCGCCGCGCCGCCGGTGCGGCCGAACAGCGTCTTCTCTCCGATTTGGCCGGCCAGATCATTCATTTGCTCCGCGGTTACGGGAAAGCCCAGCATGGTGACTTTGGCCACCGTTGCCGCCGCGTCGCCTTTGACATTCATGCTCAGATAGACGCCCGGATCCAGCGCGCACGCGGCGATGACGGCCATGATGGCCACGAGCGACTCCAAACACATGGCGCCGTAGCCGATGGACCGGGCGTAGCTTTCACGCGTGATGAGCTTGGGCGTGGTGCCGCTGGCGATGAGCGTGTGAAAACCGGAAATCGCTCCGCACGCGATGGTGATGAAACAGAACGGGAACACCTTGCCCGCCACCACCAGACCCGAACCGTCTGTGAACTGCGTCAGCGCCGGCATTTTCAAGTCCGGCAGGACCAGCAGAATGCCGAAAGCGAGCGCGAAGATGGTGCCGAGCTTCATGAAGGTGCTGAGATAATCGCGCGGCGCCAGCAGCAGCCACACCGGCAATACGCTGGCCGCCAGGCCGTAGACAATGATGGCCCAGCCCAGGGTGATGTCCCGCATGCCGAAAACCCGGGCCCAGTTGGGGGTTTCATAGACCAGCTTGCCACCCCACACGGCCAGCAGCAGCAGCACCACACCGATGGCCGAGGCTTCCAGGACTTTCCCCACGCGCCAGAACCGCATGTAACCGCCCATGAACAGCGCAATCGGAATGGTTGACCCCACGGTGAACACGCCCCAGGAACTTTCCGCCAGCGCGCGCACCACCACCAGCGCCAGCACTGCCAGCAGGATCACCAGGATGGCCAGGATCGCCAGCAACGCGATGAGGCCGGCCGGCGTGTTCAATTCCTCCTTCACCATCTGGCCGAGCGATTTGCCATTGCGCCGGATGGAACAGAACAGGATCACGAAGTCCTGCACCGCGCCGCCGAGCACCACGCCGATCAGGAGCCACAGCGTGCCCGGGAGGTAGCCGAACTGGGCCGCCAGCACCGGCCCGACCAGCGGCCCCGGCCCGGCAATGGCCGCAAAGTGATGGCCGAAGACCACCCATTTGTTGGTCCGGACAAAATCCTTGCCATCGTCGTGGGCCTCACACGGTGTGGCGCGGCGATCGTCGAGGGCGAGCACGCGGGCGGCGAGCCATTTTGAATAAAAACGATAGCCAATGGCATAGGTGCAGAGGGCGGCAATCAGGATGAACGCCGAATTGAGCGGTTCGCCCCGACGGAACGCAATGGTCCCGTAGGCCACGGCGCCGAGCAGGGCGACCAACAGCCAGAAGCAAGCAGCAATTGACTTCTTCATTGAAGTCGGGGCGATTTTCGATTGATGATTGGCCCGCAGACGATAATGCTGGTCGAATCGTAAATCGTAAATCCTAAATCGCAAATGGCCTTGACCCGACACTGTCAAAACTGCGGCGAGTCCTGGACGCTGAACGGCCAGCCGGGCCGCGGTGAAGCCTGCCTGAAATGCCGGGCAGACCTGCGGGTCTGCCTGAATTGCGCTCACTATGACCCCCGGGTGGCCCAGCAATGCCGGGAACGCCGGGCCGAGCCGGTGCTGGAAAAGCACGTGGGCACTTTTTGCGAATATTTTGAGTTCGCCCTGCGGGAGTGGACGCCGAAAACCGGCGGCAACCGGCGCGAAGCCACGGCGCGCGAGCAGTTGAAAAAGTTGCTGGGGGACTAGGGCGGGCGGCGCAGGAATACCGCTGCCTCGGCCAACGGAATTTCCCGGGTGCAATAACGTCCCAATTTGGCTTTTGTAGTGACGCGGTTTTCGCCGGTTTCGAGCCGGAGCTCGACCCTCCCCAAGCTGGGGCGGCACCCCGCTGACAGTAAATTTGCATCGGCGCCCGGTTGTTGCTTAACATGGCGGGCCAGAAACATGCTGACGCGCATTAAACTCGTGGGATTGCCGTGCCTGCTGTTGCTGTGCTGCACGCTGCCGCACCTCGACCAGGGGGATTTCAACCGCGACAGCGGGCGCTATGCGGCTGTGGGACTTTACATGTGGACGGACGGCCAGCTCGGCGTGCCTTACTTGAACCCGGACACCCCCTATTTCAACAAGCCGCCCCTGGCCATGGCCATTCACGGTCTGTTCTTGAAATTGTTCCATGTCCACGTGGCGGTTGCGAAGTTTCCCAGCATCCTGGCGGCGTTGGGCGTGTTGATTTTGAGCGTGTTGACTCTGGAGCGAATCGCCTCGCGGGTGGAGGCGCTGGTCAGCGGACTGATCCTGGCCACCACATACGAATTTTTCCGCCGGACGCATGAAATCTCATTGGATTTCTGGCAACTGCTCTTTGTCATGCTGGCGGTTTATCTGGTGGTCCGGTCACTCCAGCAGTCAAACCCCGTCGGCTTGCTGCTGGCCGGGGTGCCGATCGGGCTCGCTCTGCTGTGCAAGCCGCTGATGGCGCTGGGGGTGTTGCCGATCCTTGCCGGCTGGGCGTTGCTGCAGAGACAACGGCGCGCGGCCATCTGGCTGCTCGTGGGCACTCCGGTCGTGGCCTTGATGGTCGCGGGGCCTTGGCACTGGTACATGTGGCACCGCTTCGGCCCGGCATTCATCAAACAATACTTTGGCCATGAGGTGTTGGAGCGGGCGGAAGGCAAAATGGCCACCAATCCGCTGGGACATCATTTCCAGATTCTGGCGCAAACGTACTGGCCGTGGATGCTGGCTGTGGCCTGGGCGGCCTGGCACCGCTGGAGCCGGGCTCCCTCGCCGCAGCGTCGGCCAGCCCGCGACGCGGTTTGGCTGGGCGGCAGCTGGGTGGCTTACGTGTTGCTGCTGTTGAGCCTCTTCCCTGACAAAAAGGTTAATTACGCTCTGCCGGTCTATCCCATGTTGTCGTGGGTGGCGGCGGCGGGTCTTTGCCGGCTGGGCTGGCCGTGGTTGCGCGCCTGGCGGGAGCGCGCGTTCGCCGGTTTGGCCCCCGCCGCGGCCGGCCTGCTCGTCCTGTTAAGCGTGTTGCCCATCCAGTTCCAACCGCCCCCGAACAAAGACTGGCAAGCCCTTCTTCGCTGGTTGCACGAGCAGCATATCCCGCCCGCCACTCTGTACTATCGCGATCTGATACCCAATTTGGTTTGTTACTATTACCTCAAGACCGGCGTGTTTCCCAAACCCGCCCCGACCGGCACCAACGAGCCAGCGAACGGCCGGTTCCTGATCCTGACCCAGGAAAATCCCCAGGCGCTCACCAATGCCCCGGAATCGGTGGTGTTCAATTCAGGCGGTCTGACGATTATCTCTCTGGCTGGGACAAACCGGGCGCCGGTCGAGCCATCCCAGGGCATCCCGCCGTTTCAATCAAACCGATGATCCGGTCATGGCCGGCGCCGGTCCGGAGCGCACGCGGGCGGTTGAAGAAATTGTTTGGCGATTGACCGCCGGTCCGGATTAGCATGAAGGTATGAAAGTCAGCGGGTTCACATTTTTGCGCAACGGGCAGAAGCTCGGCTATCCGTTCGTTGAATCCATCCAATCCGTGCTGCCGATCGTGGATGAATTCGTCATCGCGCTCGGCCCCTGCGAGGATGACACGGAGACCAGGCTGCGGGGCATTGGCGACCCCAAAATCCGCATCATCCCGACGCAATGGAATGAGCGCATCCGCAGTGATTACAGCATCAAGGGTTTTGTGTATGGCCAGCAGAAATCCATTGCGCTGTTCAACTGCACCGGCGACTGGGCGTTTTATCTCGAAGGCGACGAGCTGGTGCATGAGGATGAGCTGCCCAAAATCCGCGCGGCCATGGAGCGGCACTTGGGGGACGAGCGCGTCGAGGCGCTGGTCTTTGATTACCTTCACTTTTACGGCAACGCCAATACCTACGCCTGGTCGCCGGGTTGGTATCGAACGGCGCCGCGCATTTTGCGCAACACCATTCCGGCTTGGGCGCCCAAAGGACTGTTCTTTATGGTGCTGGACACGCATAAAACGGGTCGCTATCCCCGCGCCGCGCACACCGGGGCCACCCTGTATCACTACGGCTGGCTAAAAACCGCCGGGCAACTGGAACTGAAGCGAGGCCAAAATTCGAAACACTGGGGCGCCGCGGCAGCGGCGACGGATTATTCTGAAATTGATCCGCAGGTGTTGCGCCGGTTTGACGGGACCCATCCCCGGGCGATTCAAGCCTGGCTGCCGCCGGCGACGGGGATTTTTCAGGCCAATCCGAACCATCGGCTGACCGCCCGGGAACGGAAGCATCGCATCATTCTCGCCCTGGAGCGCTGGTCAGGCTGGTGTTATCGGAAGAAGCACTACAAGCCGGTTTCATGAACGGGGTCCCGGCAATGCGGCCGGAAACTTCCCCCAGCCGGCGCGCAGCTCGGCCAGTTTTTCCATCAACTGCGTTTCGAGTTGCGAAAGGAGGCCCTCGTTGCTCAAGCAGGGGGCGTGGTCCCGGGACACGCGCTGCAGCGCAGCCAACGACTGGTCAATCTCCGCGGGAGTGCTGCTTCGGGTTCCCAGCCGCTTCCAATTTTCCCGGCCCACTCCTGCCCGCGCCAGACTCTTTTTGACCAGATAGTCCACCTGTTTCCAGCCGCTGGGCGGCCGGGCGTAAACCGGGGGAACCTCGGCGATTTTCAAAGGCACGCGGACGGATTGCGTCCAATCCCGCCACTTGAATTCATTAAATCGGCCGTACAGGCGCACGGGGATCCACGGCACCCGCAAGGCGTCGGCGACAATCGCTCCATGCATGGCTTCGGCCAGCAGTAATTCCGTCCGCTGCAGGTCCTGCAGGATGCACTCCACTCCGGAGCGAGGATCAATGCAATGGAATCCCATCCGGGCGCACAGGTTCGCCCAATCCGCGTGCGGCATGCTCTGCTGGTGGGGCATGAACGACACGGGGAATTTCGATTCGGCGGAACGGTTGACCCAACGCCGAACCAGAATGGCCGGGTCCACCAGCGCCAGCGCCGGATCCAGCCCGAGCCGGGCCGCGGTGCGGGGGCCACGGACACAGTAAATCTTCCAACGGTTGTCGATTTTGGGCCGCGGACCGGTTTGCGAGCAGCCGGCGCCAAACACCACCTTGGCCGGTTGGCGCGGAATTTTGTGGCTGAGGATGGTGCCAATGCCCACCAACAGCGTGGGGTCCCTTGCGTCACAGACTTCCGGCGCCAGCCGGGGCCACAGCCAGAGGTTCAAATCATCGCCAAAATTGCCGTTGGGTGTTTTGCAGTAATACAGCATGACGAACCATTTCAGGTGAGTCTCACCGGTTGCGCTCGGGCTTCACCCGCGCGCACTCTAAGAATTTACGATCGGTTCAGCAAGCCTCCGGGCGCGGCCGGAGCGGAGGCCGGACTGGCTGGTTCAAGGAGGGCCCGTTCGCAGGCTTCCCG
This sequence comes from Candidatus Acidiferrum sp., assembly GCA_035506715.1. Classification (GTDB taxonomy): domain Bacteria; phylum Verrucomicrobiota; class Verrucomicrobiia; order Limisphaerales; family UBA11358; genus UBA11358. The sequence continues at coordinate 8,206 of DATJOW010000029.1, forward strand.
CACCGTGGCCGCCTCCACTTCGTTGATCGGTTTTCCCGCGGGCGGGGTGAGCGCCCAATCCGGGTGCTGAAATGGATGGCATTTTTGGGCCGCGTTAGCATTTACGATCAGCACCACGCGCCGGCCCATGGCGACTGCCAGATGCAAAGCGCCGGTGTCTCCGCCCAGGACGAGCGAGGCGAGTTTCATCAAACCCCCGGTCGTAAGCAGGGGCACTCCGGCGGAAACAATGAATCCGGCCTGCCGGACCGGTTCCAGCGCCATCCGTTCCGCCGGCCCGCCGCCGAACAAAACCTGCATTCCCTTCTCCCGCCAATGCTGCGCCACGGCAAGATACCGGTCGAGCGGCCAGTTTTTATTGGCCGAACTGGTGAACGGTTGAATGAAGAGCGTGGGCTTGGCGGAATCCAGATGGTTTTCAGCAAAAAACCGGCGCGCCTCCTCCAGGGCGCGCTCCGGCAGGACAAATTCGTTGACCAATTTCCCCGAACGCAGGCCGCATTGTTCGAGCACCGCCAGATACCGTTCGGCGTGATGGAGTCGAACGTCACGGGGCACGCCCTGCGTGTAGGCCCAGGACCGCCCGGGGCCATAGACGCCGCCCCAGCGTTGCGGCGCGCCGCTCAACCAGGCCAGCCAGGCGGTCTCGCCGTATCCCTGGAAATCCACCACCAGCGAAAAGTGCCCGCGGCGGACCCGGCGCAACAATGAATAGGTCTCCGCCAAAATCGCCGCCGGATTGCCGCTTTGAAAGCGGGCGCGGTCCACCGTGAGGGTTTCATCCACCTCCCGAAATCCTGCCAGCAACGGCGCATGCTCCCGGGACGTGAGAAAGGAAATTTTGGCACCGGGAAAATTTTCCCGGATGACGTGGACGGCCGGCAGCGTGAAGACAATATCTCCGATCGATTTGAGACGGATGAGCAAAATGTCATTAGCGGCGGCCATGGTAATCCGGTCTTGTCTTTAAAATCCCGGCAATTGTGGCGGTCGCGAAGGGGCTTTAACAAGACCTACTTTGCCGCCGATCGAAGGATAGACGGGCGCGTCGGCTCGGAAGGATTGTGTGCTCCCGCCGCCGCGCGTTCAAAAGACTGCAGGAGGACCCTCCGGAATTCGGCGCGGCTGGACCATGCGGCATAACGCAAGGCCGCCGCCTGCCACTGCGCCAGCATTTCGGGCGTGGCCCCGGCGGCCTGCTCAATGGACCGGCGCAACGCAGCCGGGTTTCCGGACGGGAACAGCAGGCCCAGGCGGTGTTCCCGGACCAGACGGCCAACCAGTTGCTCGTCCGAAGCGATGACCATTTTGCCGGCGCCGGCCGCGCGCGACAACACGGCGCTGTTGCCGAAATGTTTGAGGTAAGGCAGCAGCACGATGTCGCTGGCGGCAAACAATTTTTTCTCCTCCGCTTCATAAATGTAACGGCGGATGACCCGCGCCCGCCCTTCCTGGACCAGCGTTTGCAAACCGCGTTGCAGGCGCGAATCGTTTTCCTGCTGGCCGGCGCAAAGCAGAAACACCGGCACCTTCGGGGACAAACCCAGCAAGGCTTCAACCGCCAGATGCAATCCCTTGCGCCGGTAGGGCCCGCCGTAAAACAACAACACCTGCCACCCCGCAGGGATTTCAAATTCGGTTCGCGCGGTTTGCCGGTCGGCCACAAAGTCGTCGGGGCACGGATCGGGCAGGCAAAACGCGGGCGTTTGCGGGAACCGGGCCTGGCAATCCGCTTGAATCCAGGGATCCAGGAACAGCAGATGCGTCAACCATCCGCCGCGCATCAGCCGGGCAAAGCCAAAGTGTTTGAGCCATTCGTTGGGGGAAACGCCGCGACCGGCCAAAAAGCGCGGACGCAAATAAATGCCTCCCATCCGTCCGCGCAAGGTCGCCGGCGGCAGCCGCCCCAGCGCTGCGCGCCGGAGCACGGAGGAGGCGATCTCGTCGAAGCTGTTCAAAAACACCAGTTCGGTTCGGGCGCGCGAGAAACATGCCGCCACGCATTGCACCCCGTCGCCGCCGACCCGGCGGCCGGGCGCGTCCCAGACGGGCAACCGCGAAACAGATTCCAGGAGCGGGCCCAGACGTTTATGGATGCGTTCCGCTGATTCCGCCCGGTTGTCGAGGGCCAGCGTCAGTTTCCAGCCGGCGGACAGAAGGTCTTCCGCGATGAATTTCAGCCACACGAGATGGTGGCCTTCCACCCGCGGCTCGTAGATCAGCACCGTACGGAGAGATGAAACGCCGCGATTCATTTCCGGGAGTCGGTCTGCGACAACCGCACCTTGACATAGCGCGTGGCCGTGTAAAACGCCGTCATCCAGGCAATGTAAGCTCCCTGCCAGCCGTCCAAAATCCCCAGTCGCAAAACGTATCCACGGAAGAGCCGCCACAGCGGACGGAGGGCAATGTCGCTCCAGCCAACCCGCCGGTCTTGGGCTCCAACCTCGCGGGCAAAGGCCTCGGTGTAGGCGGAAATTTTGGCAATCTGGCGGTCAACGGTTTCCGTCGGCTGGTGCCGCAATTCCGCGCCCAACCGGCCAACCGGGCCATTCGCCAACAGCGTTTCATGCACCGGGACGTCAGACCAACGCGCCCGCCCGCGCCGCCAGAGCCGGGTCTGGCGGTCCGGGTACCAGTCGCCATGACGAATCCAGCGCCCGCAAAATCTTGTCCGACGCGGGAAACAAAACGCCACATAATCACCCGGGGCGGAAAGCGCGCTGCGGATTTCATCGCGCAGGGCGGGTGTGACCTCCTCGTCCGCGTCCAGGTTGAGCAGCCACGGCTGGGTGGCCTTGTCGCTGGCGGAATTCTTCTGCGGTCCGTAGCCCTTCCACGATTCACGAAAAACCTTCGCGCCGGCGGCTTCAGCAATTTTGTCCGTCCCATCAGCCACATCATCGTTGATTACCACGATGATTTCCTCGACCCAGCCGACGACACTGTCGAGGGTGCGGCGAATGCGTTGCGCTTCAGCCCCGGCTATCAGGCAAACGGAAAGCGGCAATCGTTGGTCGGTCATCACGGTTTCAGGATTTAGTTGGATGCGGCGCGTCCGGAACGCGCCGGAGCCGGGCACATGTTATCGCAGCCATCCGGCGGCCCGCAAAAGAAATCATGCCGGGCGGTCATTCCGGGGTGAAGGCATAGGGCGCGATGTCGTTGATCACCGTCAACCGGGGACGGCAAAAATATCAAAAGACTTGCCCTGCAGCATGTCCGCTTCGCCCAGCACCGGCCCAAACAATGAGCCATGCTCCAGGCGCCGGACAACATAACCGTGACCGGCCAGCAGCCGGAACATGGACTGTCGGTCTTCGGCTGGCGCATACTTGCCAACCTCGGACTTGATGAAGGGGTGAAATTCCCGGATCAGTCCCTCGATCGAGCGCAGTACAGCCAGGTCGTGGCCTTCCGCATCGGTTTTGATATAGCGGAGGCGGCGGAGCCGGTCGGCGAAACGCGCGCGGATCAGCGGTTCAATCCGACGCCCCTCGACCGGGATGCTGAAGGCGCTGGCATGACGCCAGGGGGACACGCCAGTGTGGTCTCCGCCGTTGGCGAACCATGGATCACCGTAATCGAAGACAACGGTGCTGTCGGACTCGGTTGCCGCATAGGGAATGGGGATGATGTTCGTACGGCCGGGGTTGAGCGCGGCATTGGCCCCGAGAATCGCGAAGGTAAAAGGATTCGGCTCGAAGGCGATGACGGCGCCACTCCCGCCGCAAACCAGGGCCATGGGCAGCGTGCTGTTTCCGACGGCCGCACCGATGTCAATCGCCAGATCCCCCTCCTGGAGGAACGTGCGGAGCTCATCAAGCTCCTCCTGCCGCAGAATCAGATCGCTGGCGTTCGGAGCGAGCCACCGCGCATATTCCACGCGGCCATCCCGCGGCAAATCAATGGTCTGAATCCGATGACCATAAACCCGGGTGCGGGGCCGGAGCCCGGCCAGGTAGAATAGTTCTTTGAGGCGCATACTGTTTCTTACAATGGCACGCAGCCTAGCGGCCCCCCTCCCTCGGGGCAATTCAGAAACCGCCGGCCAGCGCTGCGCGAATGAATCGGCAGCCTGACCACGAGCCAGTTCGCCGTCTGAAACCCGCGCCGTGGAATCAAGGAATCGTCTGCAAATCCGAAACTTGAAACTGGTCCAAGACGATCCGTTGGTCCGTACTTTCGAGAAAAAGCAGCGGATGGTTCCCGTAAAACGACGCCCACTGGGTGTAGGTGCTCGGGGCGCCCATGATGTAATCGCATCGGGCGAGCGCGTCCAGGTCGCCGACGACCGACCCCGGTCCCAGTCCCACGGTCAAGCCGGGAAATTCCGCCGCGTTCCGGGGTTCGTCGCTGCAAATCAGGAAGGACACTTTGCGTCCCGGAAACTGGCCGGCCAGTTCACGCATCCAGGTGACATATTGCGAAACCGGGAAGTAATATCTGCCCCCGCGCCATTTCCAATTGTCCCCCAGCCGAACGTGCACGCCGGCGACAATGTCCGCATTTTGCCGCAGCCGCTCCACCGCCCGGCGGCCGGCAAGCTCGTATGTTTCCCTCGGCCGGAAAAAATCCCGGATGAGGCCGGCGTGGCGCCGGACGGACTCCGGGGCGCGAATCCGCCAGCCGTGCACGAACACGATTCGGGCATTGGCCAAACGGGTTTGCACTTCCGGAGTATCCAGCCCGATGATTTGGCGGGGGATTTCCCGGATCACCAATGCGCGTTGGCCCAGGACCGGGAAGCGGCTAATGAAACCGCTGAGGTGGCGGACCCCCTGGTAGAACAAGCGCGTTTTACGGAGGGCGGGAGCGACGCCGGGAATCAAATCCAGGAGGCTGCGGCGTTGGGCAACCGGATAGCGACAATAAATGTCGCGGCGCGTGTTTTCAAAAAGGTGGGCATAGGAGTGAAAAGCCGGGTTGATCACCCGATAGCCGTGTTCGGCGGCAAAACCGATGATGTTCGCAAACAAGGCCAGCCGGTTTCCCAGCCGCCCGGTTCGGAAGGAGATGATGAGTAATTTATTGTCAGCCGGCTGCATCAATTCAGGAATGGGCGCATTTTCGGGTGTGAATCTCCCCGATTGGCCAGGCGGCTGACAAGCTTTCTTCGGCAGGAGCCGGGAGTGGCCGGGAAAAGTTCTCGCGCAAGCCTGGCCAAAAGACCACAATCCCGAGGTCAATGGTTGTGTTTCTGCGCAGACTGTGGACGTTCGTCCGGCCCTATCGGCTGCGGCTCTTTCTGGGGTTGACCTGTGGCATTCTGTACGGCTTGGTCAATGGCGTGCTGCTGGGCGCCGTCAAAGTGGTTACGGACCTGATTTTCAGCGGCTCGAGCAACTTCCACGGGCAGCTCGAAAAACATCTGGCCAAGGTGCCGGAGTGGCTTCATCCCTTCACCGACCCGCTGGTGGCGGCCGTGCCGGAGTTGTCCGCCCCCACCTCGCAACTGGGCTGGGCCCTGGTGGCGGGCACCATTCCCGCCGTCATGCTGCTTCGCAATTGCCTGGCCTATGCGAGCGTCTATCTGACGAACTGGTCGGCCATGCGCGCCATCGCCGATATCCGCACCCGGCTGTTCAGCCACCTGCAAGATCTTTCGCAGGGTTTTTTCAGCCGCGCCAGCACCGGCGACCTGATTGCGCGCATCACCAACGACACGCAGGTGCTTTACAGCATCATCGGCAGCTCGTTCGCCTCGGCCGTCAAGGACCCGGTGACCATCCTTTGCACGCTCATCATTCTGGTGCTCCTGCAGCCCGCCTTGACGCTGGTTTCCATGGTGGTTTTTCCCGTGTGCCTGGTACCGATCATCATCTACGGCCGCAAAGTCCGCAAATCCGCGCGCGCCGTTCAGGAATACAACGCCGCGCTGACCAACCTCATGCATGAGTCCTTCACCGGGAATCGGGTCATCAAAGCCTACAATCTGGAGGCCACCGTCATCGAGCAATTCCAGAGCACGACCAAGAAATACATCAGCCAGCTCATGCGCGTCATCCGGGCCAACGAAATTCCCAGCCAGCTCATGGAATTGTTCGGGGCGATCGGGATCGCGCTGGTTTTCATGTATGTACAGCATCTGGCGGCCGACCAGCGGCCCAAGGCGTCGGATTTCTTCACATTCATTCTCGCCGTGGTGATGATTTACCCGCCGGTCAAAGCGATGACCCGGTTGCACAACCAACTGCACCAGGCCCGGGCCGCCAGTGAGCGCGTTTTCGAGCTGCTGGCCGTGACCAATTCCGTCCCTGAACCCGCCGCCCCCAAAATGCTCCATGCCGACCAGGCGGACATCGTGTTTGAAAGTGTCGATTTCAACTATGGCGAAAAGCCCGTCCTGCACAACATCAACCTCACCGTCCGGGCCGGTCAACTTGTCGCCCTGGTCGGGGTCAGCGGTTCCGGCAAGACCACGCTCGCGAACCTCCTGCTTCGTTTTTACGACCCCGCGCGCGGCTCGGTGAAAATCGGCGGCGTGGACCTCCGGGAAGTTCGGACCTGTGACTTGCGGAACCAAATCGCCGTCGTGGCGCAGGAGAACATTCTGTTCAACGACACCATCCGCCGGAACATCGAGCTGGGGCGCCTGGGGGCCAAAGACACAGAAATCATCGAGGCGGCACGTCACGCCCACGCCTACGATTTCATCATGGAAAAACCGCAGGGCTTTGACAGTGTCATCGGCGAAAAAGGCGTGACGCTCTCCGGCGGCCAGCGCCAGCGGCTGGCCATCGCGCGCGCCGTGCTGCGCAATGCACCCATCCTTATCCTCGATGAAGCTTTGAGCGCGTTGGATTCGGAATCCGAGCGCATGGTGCAGCAGGCGCTCGACGAATTGATGAAGGGTCGAACGACGCTGTGCATCGCCCACCGCCTCTCGACCATTCTGCATGCCGACCTGATTGTCGTGCTGGACCAGGGCCGCATTGTGGAGACGGGCCGGCACGACGAATTGGTCAAGCGCGGCGGCGTTTATCAGAAACTCTACGAACTCCAATTTCGAGGGTGACCAGACGGCGACTGCCGTGGGCTGCCGCGCGCTTTTCGGCATCGCATTTTCGTTTGTAAACGCGCCGGTTCCCAGGTAGGCTGTTTTAAACAGGCGGAAACATTACATATCTTATGGCTGACAAAGTTCCCTATCTTGACCTCGTGGCGCAATTGCGCCCGCTGCGTGCCGAACTGGACGCCGCCATCGCGCGGACCATCGACAACTGCTCCTTCTGCCTCGGCCCGGACGTGGCGCAGTTTGAAAAGGACTTCGCCAAATTCATCGGCACGGAACATTGCGTCGGTTTCAACAGCGGCACCTCCGCGTTGCACGTGGCCATGCTGCTGCTGGGCGTCGGGGCCGGAGACGAGGTGGTCACCACGCCGATGACCTTCGTTGCCACGAGTTGGGCGATTTCCTATGTCGGCGCCAAACCTGTATTTGTGGATGTGGACGACGCGACCTTCAATCTCGACCCGAAGCTGGTTGAGCGCGCCATTACGCCCCGCACGAAGGCCGTCATGCCCGTGCACTTGTACGGCCATCCGTTCGACCTCGATCCGATTCTGGCCGTGTGCAAAAAACACAACCTGCCGCTGGTCGAAGACACCGCCCAGGCGCACGGCGCCAAATACAAGGGCAAAACCGTCGGTACGTTCGGGGAGATATCCTGTTTTAGCTTTTATCCCGGCAAAAATTTGGGTGCCTGCGGCGAAGGCGGCGCTCTCCTGACGAACAATGCCGCTTTTGACAAGCGGGCTCGCGGCCTGCGCGAGCATGGCTCCACGGTGCGCTATTATCACGATGAAGTCGGCTACAACTACCGCATGGAAGGCATCCAGGGCGCGGTGCTAGGGGTCAAGTTGAAACACTTGAAAAAATGGTCGGCGGAGCGCCGCCGGGTGGCGCATCGCTACCACGAGCTGCTTGCGAACACGCCGCTGCAACTGCCGCGCGAAGCCGCTTGGGCCGAAAGTGTTTATCATCTCTACGTCGTGCGCCATCCGCGCCGGGATGATTTGAAGAAGCATCTCGAGGCCAATGGCGTCGGTTGCGCGCTGCATTATCCGCTGCCCTTGCACCTGCAAAAGTGCTATGCAGGCCTCGGCTACAAAAACGGCGATTTCCCCGTGGCCGAGAAAGCCGCGCGGGAGTGCCTGAGCCTGCCGATTTATCCGGAATTGACCGACGCGCAAATCCAGCGCGTGGTCCAGGTCATCAGGGACTTTTTCAAGAATTAACCCCTTCGGAGGGGCAAGTTCCCCGAGTCCCCGGTTTACGGAACCTCGATGCATTGGGGGCTCGTGTAACTCGCCCCTCCGACAACGCCGCGTCAAGTATCCGGGTATTCGCCCTTGAGCAGTTGCGGCAGGTGGCGCCGGTAGAGCGCCAGCGCGTCGCGGATGGCCCGGTAGGCGTCGATGCGACCCTGGAAATCCTCCACCACCGGTAATTCGGATTTCTCCAACTCTTTGTAAATTTCGAAGAAGTGGCGGATTTCCAACAGCACGTGCGGCGGCAGTTGCGAAATGTCGCTATAGTTTGAGAACATCGGGTCGTCTGCGTGCGCCGCGATGATTTTGATGTCCTCGAGCCTCTGGTCAATCATGCGCAACATGCCGATCGGGCGCGCCTTCATCACGCAGCCGGGAATGACCGGCTCCTGCGACAACACAAGTATGTCCAGCGGGTCACGGTCCTGGCAGTAGGTCTGCGGGATGAACCCATAGTTGCTCGGATAATGCACCGCGCTGTGCAGCATGCGGCTGATCTGGAGGAACCCGGACTTCTTCTCCAGCTCATACTTGATCTTGCTCCGCATCGGGCATTCGATGTAGGCATGGCACAGTTCCGGAACCGAGGTTCCGGGCAACAGCACGTGATAAGGATTGTTCGTGGTGTTGACCGGCGACACGTGTCCCAGGCTCGATGGCTTGGTTTTGGCTCCCGCTTGGGCGGTCCTTGGTTTACGTCCCATAATTCAAAACAGTAGTAAACCAGACTGCGGCCCCAAACACAACGCAAATCGGCTTTTGGACTGCGCCGGCAGAGCGCAGCGGTGACGGCGCTTTCAGAGTTTGGATGGGGCCGTGAATATTCGAACGTCTTTTTCAAAAGCGGTGTCGCGCTTCGCTTGCCACCGCAGTCCAAAACCCAGCGCCTCTTTTTCTGGACAACCCCTTTCGACGGGAGCAGAGTCCGCATATATGATATCGGATGGGCTGTTCTGCGGGTCGGGAATCCGTTCGTTATTTGTAAGGTGGCAAATGAAACCACAGCTCATGCTTCTTGTCCTGACAGCTCTGTTTATGGGTTGTATCCCGCTCAGGCAACAGGCCCTTGTAAAAGGGCCATCCCATCCTGACTTGATGTTGTGTAATGACCGGTTCGTGTTGACTGACTTCGACCTGAATCGTGAAACCATCAATACACGACAGTCATATATTGAGTCTCCGGCTGGCAAACGATACACAATTTTGGTTCGCCCGCACCAATTTGACATCGACGAAAAGCGCGGTTATGTGAGCGCCGAGTTGTATCCCATTGCAGCAGACGGTTCACGGCTTCAGGGGTGGCGAAGCGGTGTTTGGTCATTTCATTTTGTTGTAGAGACGAACGGCGTGCCCCAAACTATTGACCAGAATTGGAAGTATTGGTTTTTTTATTACAGCCCCATTATTCATGGACCACCAAATTAGTTCTCAAGCGAGTACCGGCCACCGGTGCTTGTTCTCTTCGTCTTTCAGCATTTTCAGGCTCATCCCTTTCTTGCGCGCGGTCGGTGTCGGGGGGTAACGTGGGGCCATGTCGCACGCGGACTTTGTCCATCTCCATTTGCACACCGAGTATTCCCTGCTCGATGGCGCCTGCCGGCTCGACCGGCTGGTGGACAAGGCCCATGACCTGAAATTTTCCGCGCTCGCCATCACCGACCACGGCGCCATGCACGGCGCGATTGATTTTTACAAGGCCGCCCGCGAAAAAGGCATCAAACCCATCATCGGCTGCGAAGTCTATGTCGCCCCCGGCAGCCGGCTGGACAAGAAAACCAGCAGCGGCGGCCGCGATGTCTATCATCATCTTGGCCTGCTGGCCAAGGACGCGACCGGCTACAAAAACCTCATCCAGCTCGTCACCGCCGCGCACCTCGAAGGTTATTATTACAAGCCGCGCGTCGACAAGGAACTGCTGGCCAAACACAAGGATGGACTCATCGCGATGTCCGGCTGCCTCGCCAGTGAAATTCCCGAATTGATCGTGAGGGGCCAGTTGGACAAAGCCCGCGAGACGGTGGACTGGTTCAAGCAAACGCTGGGCCCGGACAATTTTTATCTCGAACTGCAAAATCATGGCATCGCCGAGCAAGCCAAGGTGAACCGGCAGCTGATCCAGTGGGCAAAGGATTTTGGCCTGAAACTGGTGGCGACCAACGACGTTCATTACGTCGAGAAAAGCCATTCGCACGCGCACGATTGCCTGATTTGCATCGGCACCCAGACCCAGCTCGCCGACACCAAGCGGCTGCGCTACGAACCGGAACAGTTTTATCTGCGCACGGCAGAGGAAATGAAGGCGCGGTTTACCGACACGCCTGAGGCGATCAAAAACACGCTGGAAGTGGCCGAGAAATGCAACCTGGAGATTGAATTCGGCAAATTGCATTACCCGGTCTTTGCGCCGCCGGAGCATTTCACCCGCGAGGGTTATTTGCGCAAACTGCTCGCCGAAGGTTTGTTCCGCCGCTACACGATTCACGCCAGGGCCGAAGGCAAGGAATTCGTGGTTGAGGGTATAGATGACCCGACGCGGCTGCCGACGTATCAAATGGAGGGCACTGCTCCGTCAGTGCCCGAAAATTCGGGGCAGCGACAGAGCGCTGCCCTCCAAGCCGCCCTCAAAGTCGTCCTGGACCGTCTCAAACTCGAACTCGCGGTCATCGAGAAAACCGGGTTTATCAGTTACTTTCTCATCGTCGGCGACTTCATCCGGTACGGACACGAGCACGGCATCGCCTGCGTGGCGCGCGGTTCCGCCGCCGGCTCGATCGTGACCTACCTGCTGGAGATCTCGAACGTGGACCCCATCCGCTACGGGCTGTTGTTCGAGCGGTTCCTGAATCCCGAGCGCGTCAATCCGCCGGACATTGACATTGATTTCGCCGACGACCGGCGCGCGGACGTCATCGAGTACGTCCGCGAAAAGTACGGTCGCGATTCGGTGGCGCAGATCATCACGTTCGGCACGATGGGCGCGAAA
>DATJOW010000030.1:0-32513 GCA_035506715.1 Candidatus Acidiferrum sp.
GGGGTGGTGGTTGCAGATTCAGACGAACAATCCGAGCCAAGGCCTGTCAACCAACTGGATCACCGTGCCCGGTTCCACCAATTATTATCAGACCACCGTTCCCCTCGACCCCAACAACGGTTCGGTCTTCCTCCGCCTGGCCTATTGGTGATTCGACGCAGGCGTCCGCTTTGTCCTGATCGCCAAATGGGTCAGCGGGGACTTTTTTTCCGGTAATCGCCGCGGCTGAAGTATTTTTCCAGCCAGACGTAAAGGCAGATGAAGAGATAGCGACTGCCCATTTCCCGCATCATGAGTTTCGCCTCGCCGGCCCGCCGGTTGCGCCAGGTAATGGGAATGACCGTCCACGAATATCCCCGCACGATGGCTTTAAGCGGCAATTCCACGGTCAGATTGAAATGAGGCGAGATCAGCGGCCGGCAGCCGTCAATCACCTCCCGTCGGTAGGCCTTAAAAGCATTCGTGGTGTCGTTCAGGCGGATGGCGAAGAGAGTCTTCAGGAAGAGATTGGCCAGGCGGTTCATGAACAGCTTGATCCGGGGATAATCCACCGTTCCGCCTCCCTTGATGAACCGGCTGCCAAAGACGCAGTCCCAGCCCTGGTTCAATTCCTCCCAATAGCGCACGACATCCCGGCTGTCGTCGGATTCGTCCGCCATCATGATGACCACCGCGTCGCCCTTCATGCGGTCCAGACCATAAATCACCGCGCGGCCGAAGCCGTGCAAGCCTTCATTTTTCAGCGGCACCACCTCCGGCAGCCGGGTCTTGAGTTCGGTGAGCAACTCCCACGTCCGGTCGGTGCTGCCGTCATCCACCGCCACGATTTCGTGCGGGACATTGCGCAACCGGAGTTCCAGGTGCAAGTGCTCCACCGTGGAACGGATGCAGCCCTCCTCGTTGCGCGCCGGAATGACGACCGACAGCAGGGAGAGCGGGCGCGGTTGGGGAGGGGATTCGCTCATGCGCCGGCAGAGAGATCGAGCCACTCCGGGTGTTGTTCGGCGTGGCCGGCGATTTCGCCCAGGATGTCTTCCAGTTTGGTGTCCGGGCGCCAGTTCCAGGCTTGGGTGGCCCGCGTCGAATCCAGCACCAGCCAGGGTACGTCGTAGCGCCGCAAGGCCGGGTCGCCCTGGATTTCCCGGCGGCCAAAGCGGGCCGCGCACCAGTCGCTCAATTGCGCCAGCGACAGGCTGTTGGCCGGACCGCCGCTCACGTTGAGCACGCCGCCGGCTTTTTCCGGGTGGCGGAGTTGCAGAGCCATCAACGCCGCCAGATCGCGCGGATGCAGGCAATCGCGCACTTGGTGGCCGGTGCCGCCGAAGCCGATGTATTTCAGCGGCCGCTTTTGGTGGTACGAATGAATCCAAAAGGTAAAAATACCCTGATCCGGCTTGCCAAACTGGCCGGCGCCGGCGAGGACGCCGCAGCGGTTGACCAACACCGGGAGATTAAATGCCTGGCCGTATTCCAGGATGAGTAGTTCCGAGGCCAGCTTGGCGCTTCCGTAAAGCGACAATGGCGGCTGGGTCGAGAAATCCTCCGTCACACCCGCCGGAGCAACGCCTCGTTCGCGGATTTCCGCGAAGCGCGGGATGAACGCCTGATTTCTGGTGTCCAGCGGCAGGGCCGCGAGCCGGGCGGCCGAATACACCCGGCTGGTTCCCAGCAGGATGAAGCCGGCTCCGTGCCGCTTGCAGTATTCCAGGAGATTCAGCGTTCCGACCAGGTTGTGTTCCATCAACTGCCGGCTGCTCGTCAAACCGGAAACGCCCGCCAGCACACTGGGATTCGCCGCGGCATCAATCACCCAATCCACTTTGGGCAGATCGTCCAGGTCGCTGGGGTTGCGGATATCTCCATGCCGGAAAGAAACCGCCGGCGGCTGGAAACGGTGGCGGTTCAGTTCACTGCCCCGGCGACAAAGATTGTCGAGGCCGATGATTTCGAGATTTTCCTGCCGCCGCTTCAGTTCGGAGGCCAATGCGCCCCCAACAAATCCGCAGATGCCAGTGATGAGAATCTTCATGAAAACGCGCTTGTCACGAATTCAACCAGTCGGAACCGGCAACGAAAATCTGCTTCGCCCCGCCAGTTTCGAAGCAGGATACGGTTTAACGCCGGGTTAACAAGTTGATTCAAAACCGGAGATTTCCCTCCCGACCGGCCGGCAACGATGCCGCAACACCAAGACTTTTCGGTCGCGCCCGCCGCCGCTCGGCGCTCAAGCGTGACATGGTTTGCCGTTTACCGGGGAGCGGATCGTTACGGCAACGCTAAGGTTTCTCGCGGTAGGGGGACCGGGCGTCGTAGAGCTTGAGCCGGTTTTGAACGGCCTCGGCCAGCGCCGGATTGTTTCGGGTGGCCGGGAGATTCAACGCGCGTCTGGCCGTTTCCACCGCCTCGGCAAACCGCCCGGCTTCGGCGTAAGCCGCCGCCAGGGTGTCCAGCAATTGCGGTGATTCACCCCCGGAAAGCTGCACCGCTTTTTGTGCCAGGGCGACCGCGTTGGAACCATTGCGCAACTCGGGCTCCGGAGCGGTGGCCAGCAGCCAGGCCAGATTATTTTGGGCCAGCGCGTGGTCGGGGTTGAATTCCAGCGCGGTTTGGTACTCGGCCAGGGCGGCGGCGGTTTTTTTCTGGCTTTGCAGCGCCAGCCCCAGCCGATAGTGACCCTGGGCAAAACGCGGCTTCAACTCGTTGGCGCGTTGAAAATGTGCGACAGCCTCGTCCAGGCGCCCGCGGAGCGCCAGCACCACCGCCAGGTTATAATGGAAATCGCCGTTGGCCGGCTTCAATTGAACCGCCCGTTCGTAGTGTTTGATGGCCTCGTCCAGCCGGTTTTGATTGACCAATAAATTGCCCAAATCATTGCGCCATTCCGCGCTTTCTCCCGTCCGCAACATTTGCTCGTAAAGGCTGACGACTTCGTCAGTTTTTCCCTGCACCTGAAGCAAGCCAGCCAGGTTCTGGCATGCTCCCGGAAAATCCGGCCGCAGCCCAACCACCTTCCGATATTGGGCAATCGCATCGTCCAGCTGCCGGCGCAGCACGAGGATGCCGGCCAGGTTGTTATGAGGGTCGGGCAGATCGGGGTCGAGCTCCAGCGCCCTTTGAAAACAAAGCACGGCATCGTTGGTTTGTCCCAGGCGCAGGAACGCGCAGCCGAGATTGTTTTGCGCCCTGGCAAAGCCGGGAAAAATTTCCAGCGCCCGCTGGAATTGACTGATGGCTTCTTCCGGATGACCGGTTTCGAGCCAGGCGTTCCCGTAATTGTAGTAGGACGCGGCGACGGTGCTGGGGTCCGTCCCCGCCAATTCCAACGCCCGGCGAAAATGCAGCATCGCTTCGTTGGTCCGGCCGGTGCGCAACAATGCATCCCCAAGATTGTTGTGCGGTTCGCCGAAATTCGGATTGATCGCCAGCGATTTTTCAAAACAGGCGATTGCCTCCGACGGTTGATCTCTCTCCAGCAGCAGATAACCCAGATTGTTGTAGGCCAGAAAGGCGGCAGGGTTCTTTTCGATCGTCGTCCGCCAGAGTGTTTCCTTGTCCCGATACATTGCGCTTTGCTTCCACGTGAGCAGCGCCAGCCCCGGCAACAGAATCAGCGCCGTTCCCCGGAGCAGTCCCGGCTGGTGGACGCGCGCGGCCAAACGGTCCGCCCAGGCCGCTGCCAATGCAAAGATGCTCAAACTGGGAAGATAAATCCAGTGATCCCAAACGAACGAATAGCGCATGCCGTACGCATTCATGAACCCCAGCACCGGGAACAGGGTGCCGACGTAGAAGAACAAAGCGGTGACCGGGCCGCGTCCGATGCGTTTCCGCGCCAGCCACAGGCCGGCGAGCAGGGCGATTGCCGCGCAGGGAAGCAGCCATTGCCACCACAGGCCGGTATCGGGCTTCCAGCGGGGATAGATGAAGCAAAGGTTCGACGGCCAAACCAATTCGCCAAAATAAAACCAAAAAGCCCGGCCGGCAATCAGACAGCGGTCCCCCAATGGAATGGTCCATTCCCAGCCGGTTGCACCGACATGAGTTTTTTCGAGCCAGGCGGTCACTCCGGAAAAACCGATGGCGGCGACAAAGAAAGGCAGGCAGGGGAAAACATCCCGGCGCCATGCGATATGTCTGCGCTTCCACCATCCCAGCAACAGGATGACCGCCGGAAATGAAAAGGTCGTCGTCTTGGCCAGCAAGGCGCAAAGCAAAAGCGCGAACGCCAGCACATAGGCGCCCCGCCGGCGCGGAGGGGCGGGTTCGGTCCCCCAGTACGAGTTGTACCGGCCATAAGCCAGCAATCCGCCCAGGAAAAAAACCAGGGAAAGTACGTTTTTTCTTTCCGTTATCCACGCCACCGATTCGACCATGGCCGGGTGCAGCGCGAACAGGCCGGCTGCCAACCAGGCGCCCGGCACTTCCAGTTTTCGCAGCAACTGCCAGAACAGCCCGACGGCGACAAGGTGCAACGCGACATTTTCTGCATGGTAGGGCAGGGTCCAGAGCTTCCAGCAGTGATAATCCAGCCAGAAGCTCGTGCCGGTCAGCGGGTAATATTGTTGCAGCGTGGTCGGGTTGAACCAGATCGAGCCCAGGCCGGACGCGTCGCGCAGGCATTTGAGGATATCCGTTGTCCACGCATTATCATCCCAGACCAATTGCCCGTGCAACGCAGGCCAGTAGGCTGCAAAGGTTACGATCGCCAGGATGAGATACATGCCGGGCTTGGCCCACGGATTGCCCGCATCGTGAGAGGGTGGTTGCGTCGGGACTGAGGTCATGCCGGCCCAAAATTAAACAGGCGCTGGAGAATTTACCAGCGCCTGTCATGCAGAAAACAACAACTGAGATCAGCGGCGAAATCGGCGAACCAGGGCCAGCAAGCCCAGGCCACCGATCAATAACCCGAGGGTGCCCGGCTCGGGGATCGTCTGAATATAATCCGTCACCAAAATCGAATTGACGTCGACACTGGAAGCTGTGGAGGGCGAACCCGTCCGGCGCCAGCCAAAGGCCAGACTGTCGAAGGCGCTGGTCAAATAGGTGGCCCCGCTCGCCGTGCCGTTCCAGGTAGCCAGCGGCGTACCCCCGATCGTATTCCCACTGTACAGCGACTCGGTAATCGTCAGCGTGTTTGCGCCGGAGAGCAGGATTTGAAGATCAATCGCGTATTGCGAGCCTTGGGTCAATCCGGCCGTGAAACCGGTCGCCGCCGTGGTTCCCACCTGCGTTGACGTGGGCGAATTGAAGGCCCCGCTGCCGGCATTATTGAAGAGCAGGTCCTGGTTGCGCGAGAGGTCTCCCAGTGTGCCGGTATAAGTCTGCGCCGACCGGGTCAGGATGGAACCATTGCCGTTCAACATCAGGCGCCCGATGTAGCCGGCGTAGCCGGCGGCTCCGCCGGTTTGTGCCGTGCCGGTGTCGAGTCTCGAGCCTTGCATGGGCAGTACGCCGCCGGAATTGTACAGGCCGAGCGTCACTTGCGCGCTGCCGTTTTGTCCGGACAACATCACGCCCAAGGTGTCGGTAAACACCAGGGCCAGATCAATGGAGTCTCCCACCGTGGCGAGCGTGACGGGCGTGCCGGCAAATTGCGCCTGGACTTCCGAAAACACGCTGGTCGTATTGCGCGCCTCAAAATGGAGCGCGCCGGATGCAATCGTGTAATTGGCCGGGTTGGCTCCCTGGCTCCAATTCTGGTAGGCCGCCGAATTGGCGGTGGGGGCAGTGGGTGTGCCGTTAATTGTGCTGCCGCTTCCAAACGTGTCGCTGAACACCGTGTCACCCAGTGCCATCATCGGCGCAGCTAACGCCAATGCCATCAAAGATAGACGTTTCATGATTATACAACTTTCTTTAGGGTTTTCTGAGTCGTTACTTTGGTACTTAATAAGAGTCTAAACCGGTTCCCAAGGCTGTCATTACCTTATTTCTGCAAACGCATTTGAAATTTCGGCACGTCGGAAGCAGAAGTTTTCGGCTGGTTTCTTGCGCTGCTTGCGCTGTTTGCCACCTCCTCGAAGCATGCCGGAGAGCAAAAAATTCAAAATGCGGGCTTGGTTATGGGCTGACACCAGGTTTCCAGCCGTCGGCGCCGCCCAGGACCTTTTCAACCGATATCCCGGCCGCCTCGGTCTTCGTCAGTTGCTTCACCCAATCGACCCGCTGCGCCGGGTGGGCGCCCGGACCGGTGCTGTTGAATTCAGCATAGCGCGCCGCCTGGTGCGCCTCCGGCTTTCTCCAATCATTCCATCCTTCCGGCCGGACCACGGCGGACATCTCGGTGTTCAGGAAGATCGTGCTGGCGTGAATGCGCCAGGGCCGGCCCAGGTATGTCCGCGATTCGGGTTTGTCGCCCGTGATGGTGCAAGCGGAGAACACGAACCCATGCGGAACATCCGCCGGCGTGGAAGCGGCGGTGATGTAACCGTCGCCCAGACATTCAATGTGGCAATTCTCAAACCAGGCCGTGGCCGCGCCGAAAATGAAATCCACGTGGCCGCCGATGTAACAGCCTTCAAAATACTGCCGCCCGCGATTCAGCAGAATCGTGTCCTGCCAGCCCAGGAAACGGCAATTGCGAAATACCGCGCGGTCGCCGTCCACGCGGATCGCCAGCGCCTGCCCGACTGGTCCGGCGGAATTCTGAAACGTGACATTCTCCGCAGTAAAATCATCCGCGTCAATCAGCGCTGTCGGCGTCCGGAATGTTCCGATGGGTTTGCCATCAAAATTGGTCAGGCCGGCATATAAATCGTAGGTGATGATCGTGTTGGTTGGATTTTCGCCCATCAAACTGAAGAACCGCTTCTCCCGCTGGACATAAATCAATTCCTTGTAAACGCCCGGTTTGACGCGGATAACCACCGGGTTGGTGCGGCTGCCGGCGGCGACAGACATGATGGCTGCCTGCACATTGGTGAACTGGCCGCTGCCGTCAGCCGCGACAACCAGCTCGACAACTTTTACCGTGCTACGTTCCGGAACGGCAGATCGGCAACCGGGGCCGACGAGGGAAAATATCAGGACGACCGGACTGAGCCGCAGCGCGATGCTGGCGAGACCAAGGATTCGTTTCATGTCGGGCTGGAATGTTTCCTGTTGCTGCGCGCCCTGGCAAGCGCGAATTGCCCGCCGGCAACCGTGAGTCAAAAAAACGCTCGATTATCCCTCTGAGAAAAACTGGGTACTCATCTTCCGCGCTTGACCCCAGCGGACGTATCCATGCCTAATTCGCCGATGAAATGTCCCCATTGCATCGCTGGCGCTGGCTTGCTGCTTATTGCTCTTTTGGGTGGATCAACGCTCCCGCTCCCGGCGGCCACCAACGCGCTCGCCTGGCCTGCCCTCACCGCGCCAAGCCGGCCGTGGACCTGGTGGTGGTGGCACGGCAGCGCGGTGGATGAAACGAACATCACCCGCGAACTCCAGAGGTTTCATGACGCCGGCCTCGGCGGCGTGCAGATCACAGCAATTTTCGGCACCAAGGGCGCCGAGGCGCGCGATATCCCGTATCTTTCGCCGCGTTGGCTGGCGATGATGGGTTACACCGTGGACGAAGCGCGCCGGCTCGGCTTGGGCGTGACCATGACGCTCGGCACCGGCTGGTGCTTTGGCGGTCCAACCGTCAGCGACGAGGACGCCAACGCCAGCGTCGTTGTGAAAACGTTCGATCTGGGCGCGGGTGAGCGGTTGACGGAAAAATTCGACCGCAAAACCACGCAGGCGCTGGTTGCCTTTGGACCGGATGGCAAATCCATTGACCTGACCGGCTCCATCACCACCAACGGCGAAGTTTTGTTTTCGCCGCCGGGAAATTGGACCGGAACCAACGCCACGCCGCCCAAGACGTGGACGGTTTATGCGATTTCGCAAAAGCCTTCCGGCCAGAAGGTAAAACGCGCTGCGCCCGGCGGTGAAGGCTGGATGCTGAACCCGGCCTATCCCCAAGCCGTGACGAACTGGCTGAAATGGTTCGATGCCGCGTTCGCCAATTATCGTGGCTCGAAACCGGAGGCCGTCTTCCAGGATTCTTATGAATACCGCACCGACTGGGCGCCGGACTTCTTCGCCCAGTTCGAAAAACGCCGCGGCTACAAATTGCAAACCGAACTCCCCGCCCTTTTCCCCGATGCCTCAAGCCTCGCGTCCCAAGCCTCGACAGACCATATCGCCCGGGTGAAATACGACTATCGTCGCACGCTCTCCGAAATCATGTCCCAGCAATCCGGGCCGGCGTGGATTGACTGGGCGCACAAAAACGGTTTCAGCACGATTTACCAGGCGCACGGCACGCCCGGCAACTGGCTCGATCTTTACGGCGACGCCGACATGCCGGAAACCGAACTGTTCCACAACGACCGCAGCATTTTGATTTCCAAGTTCGCGTCGTCCGCGGCGCACACGCAAGGCTGGCCGTTCAACGGCGCCGAGACCGGCACCTGGCTCAAGGAACATTTCACCGAGACGCTCGCCGACCTGAAATACCTCGCCGACGACATGTTTCTGGCCGGCGTGAACCGCATTTTTTATCACGGCGCCTGTTATTCGCCCGACGACGCGCCGTGGCCGGGTTGGCTGTTTTACGCCTCCACGGAAATGAACCCGCGCAATCCCATCTGGCATGACGTGCAGGCGTTGAACGACTACATCGCGCGCTGCCAGTCCATCCTGCAATCCGGCCAGCCCGACAACGACGTGCTGCTCTACTGGCCGGTGGCCGATTTCTGGAGCCAGCCGGACGGACTGGTCCAGCCAATGTCCGTCAGCAAAACGGACTGGTTTGAAAACCAGCCCATCGGTCGGGCGGCGCATGAATTGTGGAACCGAGGCTATGCGTTTGACTACGTCTCGGATGCGCAATTGCTGCAAGCCAAAGTCGTGGAGGGAAAGATCCGGATGCCTGGGAGCAGTTACCAGGTCATCGTGGTGCCGGAATGTAAATTCATGCCGCTGGAAACGTTCAAGCAACTGCTCACACTGGCGAAAAAGGGAGCAACGGTCATTTTCGAAAACTCATTGCCATCGGGCGTTCCGGGTTTCAACAAGTTGGACAAGCGACACGCTGAATTCAAAAAACTGGTTTCTAGTCTATCGTTCCGGAAGCGCGAGACGCCGGCCGGAAACTGGGAAGAAGCCAGGTTGGGAAAGGGTTTCATTTTCAGACAAGATTCAATCGCCAAACTTTTTTGTGTAAATGCCGCTCACGAACCGATTGCCGAGCGCGGATTATTCTGCATCCGTCGCTCATTTGATGACGGCTGGAATTATTTCATTGCCAACCGAACGACGACAAATTTCAACGGCTGGATTTCACTGGCGCATCCCGCCAAGTCAGTCGTTGTGCTCGATCCGTTGTCCGGTGAATCAGGCGTGGCGGCGGTAAAGAAAGACATTCCTGATCTTAAGGGTTCATTCCTCGTCGGTGAAGTTTATGCGCAACTCGCCGCTGGCCAGTCCGTGATCCTTCGTGCCTATGCCGGAGAAGAAATTGACGGTAGGAACGCCGCGCTGCGGCGTCCCGCTGGCGCAGAGCGCCGACCCTATCCGTATTGGCAGCCACAGACGCCAGACGCCAAATCCCAGACACTAACCGGCGACTGGAAAATAAAATTCCTCGAAGGCGGGCCGACGCTTCCGGCGGATTTTCAAACCGCCCAACTCGCCTCGTGGACGACCTTCCCGGACACGAACTGCCAGGCCTTCGCCGGCACCGCGAAATATGAGATCACTTTCGAAGCGCCAAATTCGCCATCCGCCATCCGCCATCCGCAATTTTTCTTGGACATCGGTGACGTGCGCCAGAGCGCGCGGGTGAAGCTGAACGGCAAGGATTACGGCACGCTCATCGCGCCCCCGTTCCGCGTGGTCGTGGACAATCTCCAGCCCACCGGCAACGTCCTCGAAGTGGAAGTGACCAGTGTCGCCGCCAATCGCATCCGCGATCTGGACCGCCGCGGGGTGCAGTGGAAGATTTTCAAGGACATCAACATCGCGAACGAGAATTACCGTCCGTTCAACGCCGCCGATTGGCCGCTGACGGACTGCGGCCTGCTCGGGCCGGTCACCCTCACGGCCGTGTCGCCTTGGTCACCGTGAGGTTGCCCTGAGATGCAAGCGAGCACCAACAGGACTGTCCCACCGTGGCCTTGGCGCAGGCTCGTTCAACCCATGATAGCATCGGCGCTCCGCTCCGCTCCGGCCAATGCTATCTTTTTTCGTTAGGTGGCTTTCGGCTGACGATTTAATCTGTGGCAGACAGCAACCAATCCGCAAGTATTTGCGGCAAACAAGCCCACGATGACCAATCGGCCGTGCAAACGGATTCGTGCCGTAATCTCCTGCTCAGCCTCCAGCCTCTTTCTGTTCTCTTCCGTTGGTTCTTGGCTGTAATTATAAACGGCGCGTGCCAAGTCGCGGCGATCCACGAAAATTGGGCTGATCACCAACAAGGCCAAGAACAACTCTAGCAACGCCATGATCACCAGTAATTTCTTCACAGCAGATTGCCACCTAGACCTTATGGCTGATGGGCGGTTGCCCGCCGTGGATTAAAGGGTTGATGAAGCGGCGTGGTTGCTCCCGCAGCGCGGGGCGGGTTGCCCCGAGTGGACCGAGCCGCACGAACGTCCCCGCTCACGGCGGGATAGGCTTTCGGATTCGTTGAACGAACATAAACCAACACCCACACCATGAAAGCCATTAAACTCCATCCGGGTTTCGATGTCCACAAAGACTGCACCGAACATCAAGGATCGAAGGGCGGAAACACGCTGAAGCGTGGACACCAAACACCGAACATCCAACATCGAACGCTGAACATCGAATGGGAATATCGGGTCGGCGGCTGCTGGGCAAGGTAGGGACGCCGCGCCTCGGCGTCCCGGCGGTCCGTCCCTACCAAGATGACGGTAGGGCGGCGGTGCTCCGCCGCCAGGCTGCGCGGCAACGCCGCCCTGCCGGGCAGGATTCTAGGGGACGAGATAACGAGTCCATTGGGAAGACTCGCCTCGTGACCTCGGCGCCGACTTGCCCCTTCCGCCTCCTGGCGTCGGCGGTTACGATTGCGTCTTCCGACTGCGCTCGGATGTATGTCTGATAGACCTCCGGCCAGAAATGGGGTTGAATATCGATTTACGCCAAATACTTCCATCTCGTTGTGAAAAAGATTACTTACAGCGTTGTGCCGTTTGCAGCCGGATTCGCTTGTCTGGCTGGGCTTTGCGGAACCGGGTTCGCACAACTCCCGGCCTTTCCGGGCGCGCAGGGCTTTGGACGATTCGCCACCGGTGGCCGCGGCGGCACGGTTTATCACGTCACCAACCTCAATGATTCCGGCCCGGGCTCGTTCCGCGACGCCGTCAGCGGGGCGAACCGCACGGTGATCTTTGACGTCGGCGGTCTCATCCGCATCACCAACCGGATCTCCGTGGCCCAAAACGTCACGATTGCCGGCCAGACGGCTCCGGGCGACGGCCTCACCGTCTATGGCAACGGCATCTCGTTCTCGGGCGCCCACAATGCCATCGTGCGGTTCATCCGTTTCCGACAAGGCATGAATGGGAGCGGCGGCACCGACGCCGTGACCATGACCGGCAACAGCCACGACATGATCTTCGACCATCTCTCAGTGTCGTGGGGGTTGGACGAAACTTTTTCGATCAGTTCCGACAGCGCGCCTTACCCGACGAACATCACCATCCAAAGCATGATCATCGCGCAAGGTTTGCAGACCCACTCAGCCGGTGGGCTCATCCAGACGCCGGGCGGCGTGAGCATCCTGCGGAGCCTTTACATCGAAAACGACACGCGCAATCCGAAGTTCAAATTCAACAGCGAATACGTCAACAACGTCGTCTATGGCTGGGAAACAGCGGCGTACATCATGGGCGGGGATTCCGCCGGCGATTCCTACGCCAATGCTTTCAACAATTATTTCATCAACGGCGCCAACGGCGGCGGCGCAGCCTTCTCCGGCGGCAACGAGAATTTCCACATCTTCGCCACCAACAACTGGCAGGACGCCAACCAGGACGGCGTGCTGAACGGCTCGGAAATCCCGTTCGCCAACTACGGACCGATGGATTTGCAGTCCACGCCTTGGCCCTACCCCATCACCAACGCCCTGCCGCCGCTCACCGCGCTCAAGCTAGTCATCAGCGACGCCGGCGACTCGTGGCGTCGCGACGCGGTGGACCGGCAGTTGATGACCGACCTGACCTCGTGGGGGACGCTGGGCCAGACGATTCATACCGAATTTGACGCGCCCATGAGCGGGCCGGGCACGATCCGGAACGGCACTCCCTACACCGATACCGACCAGGACGGGATGCCGGATTTCTGGGAAGCGGCGCTGGGAATGAACCCCAACGCCGCCAACAACAACGTCACGAATGCCAGCGGTTATACGCAGTTGGAGGAATACCTCAACTGGCTGGCCGAGCCGCATGGCATTGCGCCCGTCAGCACCACCGTCTGCGTGGACTTGCGGCAATTGACGCGCGGCTTCACCAATTCCAACCCGGTTTATTCCGTGGCCAATGCCACCAACGGCATGGTGACGCTGTTCAATGGTTGTATCGCCCGGTTTGTGCCGACCACCGGCTATGCCGGCCCCGCCGGTTTTCAATTCACCGTCACGGACGCGGACGGCAGCACGATTACATGCCCGATGAACCTGTTTTTCACTTCGCTCGCGCAGTCGTTCAATCCGGTCTGGCGCGGCGACGGCGTGACCAACAACTGGAACACCCTGGGCGATTACGACTGGTTCGATGGCCAGTCATTGCTGTTCCCCTTTCGCACCGGGGACAGCGTAATCTTTGACGACACCGGCTCGACCAGTCCCGAGGTCAACCTCGTCGGGTCGCTGCAACCCGGCTCGGTCACGTTCACCGCATCGAAAACTTACGGGTTGAGCGGAGTCGGTTCGCTGGACGGCGCCATGAATTTGACGTTGGCCGGCAGCGGCACGCTGGAACTGGATACCGCCAATCATTTCACCGGCGCCACCTCCGTGAGCAACGGGACGCTGCTGGTCAATGGCAGCCTGGATCAAAGCCCGGTCACCGTCCTCAGCGGCGGCGTGCTCGGCGGCGGCGGACAGCTCGGATTGACGCCGACGTTGCTGGCCGGCGCGGCGCTGGCTCCCGGCAACGGCATCGGCGACAGCGGAACCCTCACCATCACCAACGGTTTGACCGAATCGGGCGGCATCACCGACTTTTTTGATCTCACTGAAGACCCGACCGGGCTGATCAAAACCAACGACCAGATCCGGGTGATCGGCAATCTGGCGTTAAGCGGCACGAATGTCATCAAGGTGAACCTGCTCGATGGCCCGCTGGTCAACGGCGTTTACACGCTGATCACCTATTCCGGCACGCTCACCGGGGGACTGACCAACCTCGTGGTCGTCGGCGCCAACGGCGCGCTCACGAA
Source organism: Candidatus Acidiferrum sp. (assembly GCA_035506715.1). Lineage (GTDB taxonomy): Bacteria > Verrucomicrobiota > Verrucomicrobiia > Limisphaerales > UBA11358 > UBA11358. The sequence goes on from DATJOW010000030.1 coordinate 13,444, forward strand.
TCCGCCCGGCGCCATCGCGTTGTCCGTGGACAACAACCGCGCGCCGGCAAGCCTGGTGTGGCTGGGCAACGCCGGCAACAACACCTGGGACACCGGCACCAACGCCGCCTGGCGGAACGGCGCCAACCAGGACTGGTTCTATTTTGGCGACTCCGTTTTGTTCGATGATTCCGGCTCCACCAATCCGCCGGTCACTGTCGCCGGCACGGTCAGCCCGGCTTTCGTAACGGTGAATGCAACGAAGAATTATAACTTCAACGGCAACGGCAAAATCAGCGGCACCACCGGCCTAACCAAAACGAATTCCGGCACGCTTACCATCGCCACGACGAACGACTATACGGGTGTCACGACCATCGCCGGCGGCACGCTGTCCATTGCCCAGATTGCGAACGGCGGCGCGCCTTGCGGGTTGGGCGCGGCGGCGAACACCGCGGCAAACCTCTTGCTGAACGGGGGGACACTCCGTTACACCGGCGCCAGCGTCAGCACCGACCGCGGCATTACACTGAACCCGGGCGGAGGCGCGATCGACGTCTCCAGCAGCGGCACCGTGCTGACGTTGAGCAACGGCATCACCGGCGCCGGCCAACTCGTCAAGACCGGCGCCGGCAGATTGGACCCGAGCGTTGCCGGCGACTACGGCGGCGGCACCGTGGTCAACGGCGGCACGCTGCGTCTGGTGACTGATACCGGGCTGGGTTCAGGCGTGCTCACGTTGAATGGCACGACGAACAGCACCACGCTGCAATTTGCCGTCAACGGCGGTTCGTTGAACAACCCGCTGAATGTCGTCGGCCCGAACAATTTCACCATCAACAACGTCAACAACACGGTGAACGCCCTGACCGGCAACGGCACGCTCACGTTGAACACCGGCACCACCTTCAGCTTCGGCGGCGACATGACCGGCTTCAGCGGCACCATCCAGGTCGGGACCCTTACCAATCCGCGTTTTTATCCCAGCACCGGCAGTTCCAATGCCCTGGTTGACCTGGGCAACACCTCGGCTTTGTTGAACACCCGCAATGGCGGCGCCACCATCCAGGTCGGTGCGCTGAGCGGCGGGCCGAACACGCAGTTGCAGGGAGCTTCCTCCGCCGTCAATAACGGCAGCCCGACCACCTATGTCATCGGCGGCAAGAATCTCGACACGACCTTTGCCGGCCGGATGACGCAGGTGATCGTCGAACGCAGCGTTGCTCTCGTCAAAGTCGGCAACGGCACGTTGACTCTTACCGGCATGAACACCAATACCGGCACCACGACGGTGAACGGCGGCACATTGCTGGTGAATACTCCCGCCACTTACGGCCTGGGGACCAACACCGTCACGGTCAACAACGGCGGGACCTTGGGCGGCACGGGGTTGGTCGGCGGCGCCGTCACCGTCAACGCCGGCGGCGCCCTGGCTCCGGGCGGCCCGAACAACATCGGCACGCTGAGTATCAGCAACAGCCTGGCCCTGAACAGCGCGGCCAACCTCTGGTTCGAATGCGGAACCGGCTGTGACAAGGTCGCGGTCACCAACAATCTGGCCCTGGGCGGAACCCTGAACCTGACCAATCTCCCCGGCTTTGGCCCGGGCACCAACGTCATCTTCACCTACGGCGGCGCGCTTTCCGGTTCACTGGCCATTGGCAACCAGCCCGCCGGTTACAGTTGCACCGTCGTCACCGACGTGCCGAAGCAGGTGCGCCTGGCCGTCACGGTGTCGGCCTCCCCCAGATTCAGCAATGTTCATCTGTCCGCCGACGGGTTGATATTTGAAGGTGACGGCGGCACCGCCAACGGCTTGTATTATGTGCTCACTTCAACCAACGTCGTTTCACCGATAAACACCTGGAAGCGGGCGCAAACGAATCAATTCGACACCCTCGGCACTTTCATTTTCACCAATGCCCTCAGCCCCGCCATCCCGCAGAATTTCTATCGGTTGCAGTTGCCTTAGCGTGTGTTGAATTGAATTGACCCCGGGTAGGGACGCCGCGCTGCGGCGTCCGCGGTCGGCGCAGCGCGCCGCCCCTGCTACTCGGCTGGCCGCGTCATTTCTTATCACGCTCTAGTTTCCCAGTGGCTTTACATCCGAGTGCTGCGGGCTGGGCGGCATTTCGAAGCGGTCCACCGGATCGGGATGCGCCGGGTCAAAACCCTTGAAGTCGGTCACAATGAATCTGGCCAGCGGCAGTTTGGCTTGTTGGATGCCTTCGATGACGCACTGGGCGAGTTCGTAGCTCCCGTAATTGTTGTGATGCGTGCCGTCCTGAAACGCCTTGCCCAAATCCGCGCCGAGCGCGCGATAAAGCACTTTGCTCATCGCGTTCAAATCCATCAGCGCGCAATGTTCCTCTCGCGCCACGTCGCGCACGGCGTCGGGATAACCGGCCAGCGTGTCGTGTTCGATGCCGTTCTTGCGTTCCATCGAAGTCACCAGCACCGGCGTGCCGCCCATGGCGCGGGTTTCGGCGATGACATTCTTCAGGTCGGTTTTGAAAACGTCCAGCGCATTGGTCGCACGATTTTTCATGTCGTTGTGGCCGAATTGAATGAACAAATAATCGCCCGGTTTCATCAGGCTGAACACCTTGGCCAACCGTTGGGCGCGCAGCGAATTGGCAAGGGTTTCGCCGGACTCGGCGTGGTTGGCCACGGCGATCTCCGGTTTGAAAAAGCGCGGCAGCATCTGGCCCCAACTGTTCCACGGCTCGGCCGGCTGGTCGCATACGGTCGAATCGCCGATCAGAAAGACGGTCGGCACTTCCGCCTTTTCAATTTTGAGCGAGCGCAGCGACGGATGATTGCCGTTGAACTCCAGCGTCAGTTTTTCATCCCAATCCCAGATTTCGGTCGTTTGTTCGCGCGGCTTGAGGCGGACGCGATTGGTTGCAGGGATTTCCGGCGTGCGCACATTGACAATGAAGGTCCGCGTTTCGGACTGTCCATCGGCCGTGCGGATTTTTTCCAGCATCAGCCGCCGCAATTCCGCCTTCACGGTGGCAGTGGACTCCGCCGAACCGCCGAGCGCGACCGCCACCCGGTAATTGCCCTCCGGCAGTTTGACGGAAAAGTAGAACGGATTCGTGCTGGTGACAAAACCGTCGCCAGCCACGACCGTCGCTCCCGGCTCGAAACCGTAACCGGCCGAGGCGGAATAAAAATTCGTCGGGGTGACCTGTATCCCGTCTGGTCGGGACTGGTTGCCAAAAAGAAACTTCCAGCCGGCCGATTCCTGCGCCGCCGAACCCGTTCCGGGGGTAACCGCGGCGATGGCGAACAGGAGCGCGGCGGAGAAGGCGATTTTCATTGGTTCTGCTTTCTCGGCATTGGCCGGGTGTATTTGTCAAAGACGGATAGGACCGGCAGCGCGTTTCCGTCGTCATCGAAGAAGCCGCGGGAGACGAGCCCGCCGCGATTGCCCACGGCCGGTTCCCACCAGAAGACGCCCTGGCCGCGGTTGTCCGGCACGGCCATCACGATGCGGGCGACCTCGTCCAGAAAATCGCGCTGGCCGGCGGGCGTCTCCGGAAACGGCCCGGGGCGCCCGCTGGATTCCCGCGCCGGCCGCCAATTGTACGCCGTCTCCACCACGATGATATTTTTGTGATAAGTGCCGGCGGCAAAGGCGAGGTTTTCGCGCAAATCCTCCAGAGTGCCGTGCCACCACGGGTAATAGGAAAACCCGATGATATCGAATGGGACTTTGTAGCGGTTCAGGTTGGTGAAGAAGTTCCTCGTCTTGGCAATGTCGCCGCCGCAGTCAACGTGAATCATGATTCTGGGTCGCGGATTCGTGCCGCTGCCAGCGTGAACGCCGTCAATCCCGGCGCGAAGATAATCGGTGAAGTTCTTCCAGTGATCGGGCAATTTGCCGTCCGGCCACAACATGCCGTGCGTGACCTCGTTGCCCACCTGCACCATGTCGGGCGGCACGCCGGCGTCGTGAAAGGCGGCGATGGCGTCGCGAGTGTATGCAAAGACCTGCTGCGCCCGGGCTTCATGGCTCAAATCCTTCCACGCTGCCGGGGTCGGCTGTTTGGCCGGGTCGGCCCACGAATTGGCGTAATGGAAATCGAGCAGGAATTTATAGCCGAGCCGATGCGCGGCCTGTGCCTCGGCCAACGTGTACTCCAAATTGTTCGGCAGGCCGCCGCCGACCGGCTCGACGAAGATGCGCAGGCGGATCCAGTTGTAACCGTGGTTGCGGAACAGTTCCAGTCCGGGGGCGGCGTTGGTTCCGTCCTTGAAGACCATTCCCCGGTCCTCGGCCTGTTTCAGAAACGACAGGTCCGCGCCGAAGGCGAACTCCGATGCCGACCCGCCGGAGACCGTTTTCAGGAGCAACCAACCGGTCAGCATTGGAACCAGTGGCTTCATTTCAACTTCAAGCCCCTAATCCGGAAGGCGTACGCGTAATCGCCGGGTTTTTCGGCGGGCACCTCGATTTTCAGGCCGGCCGCATCCTGCGAAAACCCCAGCGCCCCGGCGTGGCCGAGCAGCTCAACTTCCGTCACCTTGCCCACGGCAGACGGCACTGCGGTAATCCAGGCGCCGTTGGTCGGCCACGACAGGGCGATGGCATACAGCGTGTCGCCTTTGGTCGTGAAGCGAAAACCGCGGCCGCCCCCTTCGCCAGATCGCGTCCACGGCCGGGTTCCATAGATGGCGTCGCCGTTAACCTCGAGCCAGGCGCCGATTTGCCGCAGCAACTTCTGCTGGTCATCGGGGATCGTGCCGTCGGCCTTCGGCGAGATGTTCAGCAGCAGCGCGCCGTTTTTGCTGGTTGCGTCCACCAGCAGCCGCACGCTGCCGGCGGCCGAGGCAATGGGTGAATTTTCCGTGTAGCCGAAGCGGTAGAGAACCGGTTCATCCACCTGCCACACGAAGTCCGTCCGCTCCTTCGGCATCCGGCTCGAGCGTTCGAAATCCAGGATGCTGCCCGCCAGGTACGCCGGCCCGGCTGCCGCGCCAGAACCTTTCGTGCTCAGCGAAACTTGTTTGTCCCACGCCGCCGCGCGGTTGTAGTAGTAGGCGGCGACTTTGAGTTTGAGCGGATCGAACAGGCGCGCGTTGACGCCGTTGTCGAACCACAGCATATCGGGCTGGTATTGGTCAATCAGCTCCGCATTCTGCGCGACCCAGTCCGCCAGGAATTTTTCGCAGGCCGCCGGGCTGCGATCGGCGACGCTGTAAAAATCCGCCCAGTTCGTGTTGTAAAGATCCGTCGCCAGGCCGGGCGTTGGGCGGATGAAGCTAAAGTGCTCGATGCCGTGGTTGGAGACTCCGAATTTGAGTCCCTGTCGGCGCACCGCCCGGGCCAGGTCACCGATCAGGTCACGCTGCGGGCCGAGGCGTTTCGCATTCCAGGGATTCACGGCGCTGTCCCAGAGGGCGAAGCCGTCGTGATGCTCGGCGGTGGGAATGACGATGCGCGCCCCGGCCTGCTTGAAGAGCGCCGCCCAGGCGTCCGGATCCCACTTGGCGCAGGTGAACATCGGAACAAAATCCTTGTAACCAAACGTATCCGGTGGTCCGAAATGCTCCGTCTGCCACCGGGTGATCCCGGGATTGCCGTACATGTGTTTCTCGTACCACTCGCTGCCGTGCGCGGGCACGGCGTAAAGCCCCCAATGCATGAAGATGCCGAACTTGGCGTCGAGGAACCATTCCGGCACGACATAATTGGTTCGAAGCGACTCCCATGTCGGCTGAAATTTCCCGGGCGCGATGGCCGGCGCCGCGGCGGCCGCCCGGGCAACCACATCCGGCGTTGTGTCCGGCCCCGTCTGGGCCAGGGCGGAAACGAACGCGACCGCCGGCAGCATCAGGACGCCGGCAAGCGGTTTCCTTGCCGCGGTTCTCATTGATTCTGCTCAAACCAGGCTTTGGTTTCGGCGTCCAGCGCCTTTAAATCAGGCCGGTGATTCGCTGCGGCGACGGCGTCGCGCCATTCCTGGTTCAAATCGCCCAGGTCAAGATTGGAGCCGACACGGAGGAAAATCGGAATTTGCGGCGGCTCAGCCGATACCGTGATGGTCTGGCCGCCGGTATAAACCTTGTCCGGCTGCCAGGCATCGCGCCAATCGCCGCCGCGCGGCAGATAAACCGTCTGCGTCTGCTGGCCTTTCTGCCAGACCGGCGAGACCAGGAGGTCCGGTCCGTAGAGATAAGTCCACCAGTTCGTCCAGGCGGCTGCCGCCTTCGGGTCTGCCAGAAACAGTGGCCGCACGATGGGCAGGCCCGTCTCCTGGGCCAGCGTTGCCTGCGCGTAGCTGTAATCCGCCAGCCGGGTGTGCAACCGGGCATACAGCCGCCAGGTCGCAATCAGGTCCACGTCGTAACGCGGCGGACTGTGGTAGTCCCAGAACGCCCGGTTGTGGGTGGGTCCCACTTCCATGATCGGTGTGAAACAACTGAACCCCAGCCAGCGCGCCACCAGTTCGCTGTCCATGGACTGCTGGTTGTAGCCACCGGTGTCCGAACCCCAGTTCGGATACCCCATCACCGCCGCCCGCTGCACCGCGATAATTTCCGCTCGCAGACCGTATTCCGTCCCGGCGATGTCTCCGCCCCAGAACACGCCGTAAGCGGCGCTGCCGGTGTACGCTGCCCGGGGCATGCACACGAAATCGTCACCGCGATATTGCCGGGCGACATCGTAGGTCGCCTTCAGGTACATGGGCGGATACGCATTGCGGTTCTCCCGGATGCTGCGGCCGTCGTGAACGTGATACGGTCCGCTTTCCGGGATATTCTCCTCGCTGCGGTCCAGCTTGAAACCCGCGACTCCCAGTTTCAGCAGTTTGGCGACGCCGTCCTGCCAGTATTTTCTGGCCGCAGGGTTGGTAAAATCAGCCAGCGGATAATTGTTTTTGGCGGGAGTCTGGCCGGCGCTGGCGAGGGTCCAGCCGCGCTCCAGCGCATTCGTCGCCATCTGTCCCTGAAAAAACGGCCCAATCCACAAAAACATCTGCAGGCCTTGCTGGTTCAGCCATTTCACCGACTCGGCGAAATGGGGCAGCCGGTTGGTGTCGATCTCGAAATCGTCGTAACCGATGGGGCCGGGCCCCCACGGCCGGTCGATCCAATAAATGCTGCACGGAATGCCATAAGCCTTCATCAACAGCACATCCTCCATCATCTCGGAATTGAACGGGCCGGTGACGGGCGTACCGTCGTAGTAATTGGTCCGCTGGGTGTTTTCATCGCGCCAGCGCCACGTTCCGTACATCCACCGGGGCGGCAGGAACGGCGGCCCGGCGTCGAGCGCGTGCGCCTGGACGAGTGTCGCCGGCTGGTCGGCCGAGTAGAATTTTGCCTCGAAAACCGGCCCTTCAAATTCGATCTGGACACGGTTGGAAACGGTCGCGCAGAAATCAAATTGCCCGGGCCAGTCGCCCTTTACAAATACAGCGTACCCGCGCGACGACAAATAGAATGGCGCGTAGACGGCCAGGGTTGGCTTGACGATCATTTCCACCCTTTGTCCCCGCAGATCCAGCGCTGCGGTCAGGTTGGTCGCCCACGAAGCCTGCTGCGGCCCGTCCACCACCCGCTCCAGCAAACCGGTGAAGTGTTCCTCCGGGTCCGCGGCAATCGCCAAGCCCCACCTGACGACATCATTGTCCGGTTTGGCCGAGATCCGGATTGAACAATTGTTCCCGTCAGGCTGGAGAATGATGGTCACGGTCCGGCCGTCGGGCAGGCTGGTCTGGGCCTGTTGTCCCAAGCCGCCCGGCAGGGGGCGGCACGCCAGGGCCGGAAGCATTGTCCGTCCGGTTGCGGTCTCATAAAACAAGCCGTCCAGTTTGAGCGGAGGGAGGTTGACGGCTTCCGGCAGGGAGAGTGTCACCTTCGATTTGGTGGCGCAGCCGGCCAGCAGTGACAAGGCTAGAAGAATCAGCCCCGGGCGAAAGACATGGCATTTGTTCATGGACATCAATCAACTGTAAAAAACCTGAGTGGCGCCATCCTTGAAGACGGGATGCCGCCGGGACAGGTTTCGGCCGGTATCCTGCCTTAATCCGCGGGATCAGGCACCTCGACAATTCTGGCGATGCCATTCACGGCAGCAAACCATCCTTGAGGGACACCGGCCGGGATTCAATGCGGGCCGTGGCGGATTCGAGTCCTGCCCGGTTGGCCGTGAGGGTGATGGGACCGGGTTGGAGCGACGAACGGATGGCCACGCGGTTGATGCCGCATTCGGTGTTCAAGTAAAGGTTGTTGATCGAGTTGGTGATGCCGCTGTTGTAGCCGCCGCGCCAGGTGGCCGGGCCGTCCAGCTTGAAATCCACCTGCGCCTCATCCGTCGGACATCGCCGGCCCTGGACGTCCACGACTTCCACGTCGAAAAACGCCACATCCGAGCCATCGGCCTGCAAGCCACCCGGCCCAACGTGCGGAGTGAGTCTCAATTTCTTCGGCTCGCCTGCGGTTTCAATTTCGTCCTGCGCCACGATTTTGTTTCCGGCTCTGCCGGTGGCCTTGACGGTACCGGGTTCAAATCTGACCGCCGGAAAGGCGAAAAGGTAGCCGGTGTCGCCAAGCTGTTTGTTTTCGCCGTTGTAGATGTCCACGAAATCACATGGCCGGTTGGTCGCGCCGATCGGCCTGCCGCTCACGAACAGCTCGACCGCATCGCAATGGTTCGCGGCCACGTACACGGTTTTTACCGTGTTGGCTGGATAATTCCAGTGGCCGATGACATGCAGGTCCGGCTCTGGATTCTGCATCACCCGGTAAACGTAGAATGCTTGCTTGGGCAGCCGGACGGAATCCACCTTGCCGCTCACGCGGCAGACTTCGCTGCTGTCCTGCCGGCCATCGGCGTTCGAGTCCGACCAGTAAATCGAGGCGTAACCGGACCATTTCGAGTGGGCCGGGTCGGGGTTGGAGATGCGGTTGATCCAATAATCGTGATAGCGCACAGCGGCGGCCAGACAGAACGTTTCGGAATTCCAATGATACACGTCGTTGGGGCCGGGCTTGAACCCGAAACGCGGCGGCTCGGCCCGTGAAATAAACCCCGGGCCCTGCCTGCTGGTTCCTGAAGAGCTGGTTTCCCGGGCCGAGTAATCGTCCCAGAAACGCCGGGCGGCCTCGTCGCGAAAATCCTCGGTCTCCAGGAGTGGCGCGCGATCTCGTCGCTCGGTGCTGTAGGCGCGGAACAGCGCGGTGCGGTTGGTGAGTTGGTCCGTGCGCGGGTCCTGGCCGATCATCACGCCGAACCATTCGGCGATCGGCGTGGACGCCTCGTCATTCAGCGTGCGGCAACCCATCGCCCGTCCGCCGTGCGGGTCCCATTCCTTCCGCAAGTCCACCATCTGTTGCAGGTGCTCGGGCGTGATGCTGTTGTTGCCGGCTTCCCAGAACAGGATGCTCGGGTGGTTGCGGAAATAGATCATCGCGTCGCGCATCACCTCGACGCGCTGTTCCCATTGCCGGCCGGCGGCGTCCTTTTCCTTGTCGCCCGCCGGGCAGATTTCGATGATGCCGGCCGCGTCGCAGGCCCGGACGTCCGCCGTTTGCGGGGAGATGTGCATCCAGCGGAGGTAATTGGCATGGCTCGCGCGAATGAGTTGCGCATTGTAGTCGTGCATCCAGTCCGGGTACGCCTGGCCCAGCCCCGCCCAGTCGTCGGTCGAACGCTGGGAGTAGCCGGTGAGCCAGACGAACTTGTCGTTCATATAGACGCCGCCCGTGCCGGCGCCGCCTTTGAACTCCGTCTGGCGGAAGCCGGTGCGCGTCCGGCACACGTCCACCACCTTGCCGTCCACTGTCAGCTGGGTGTAAACGTCATAAAGATGGGGATCTGCGTCGCTCCAGAATTTTGCGTCCGCCAGCTTGCCGGCAGCCTTGAAAGTCTCGGTCTGGCCGCTAACCAGATCGGACGCCTCGCTTTCAAATGTGGCGCAGACCTTGCCGTTGGCATCCACCACGGCGACCGACAAGGTGACGGATTGCGGGTCGCCGGATTCGTTGCGCACCTGCGACTCGACATGCACGTCACAGGTTTTGTTTTTGATGTCAAAGTTCGACGGGTAGGTGTAGATGCCCGTGGTCTTGAGGTTTTCGTAGAGTGGCAAGGTCTGATAAACCCGGCCGGTCAGGTGCAGCCGGACGTTGCGGTTCAGCCCGCCGTAATTGGGATTAAAGGCGCGGCCCATCCACTCGAATTCGGTGCCGGTGGCTTCCTCCTTGTAATCGTTGCGGTTGTCCACCTTCACGGCAATCACATTGTCCACGTCGCCGAACTTCACGAACGGGGTGAGGTCGAGGCCGCACGGCGTGACCCCGTTTTCGTATTTGCCGGCAAACTGGCCGTTGACCCAGAATCGCCCGGCCTGTTTCAAGCCTTCGAATTCGAGGAACACCTTCCCGTTTTGGGCGTCGGCTGGCAGCTGGAAATGTTTGCGATACCAGGCGATGCCGGCGTAGGGGTAGCGGTCGCCGCCGCTGTGGCTGATGATGTGGGCGTACGAATCGATGTCATTGTAAGTGTGCGGGGTGCTGACGACGGCCCAATGCGAGTCGTCAAAATCAATCCGATCCGCGTTGGTCACATCGGCGCGGATGAATTTCCAGCCGGGATTGAAATTGAAGGTACCCCGCGGCGAGGCGGGCGGCTGATAGGGGGCCTCCGCTCCGTGAGCCACCAGCGCGACATTCAGACAGGCCCAGGCAGCGAATGGTTTCAGGCGTTTCATGACCGGTTCACTTGGCGTCAGGCTGGATTTTCACCAGCACCACCCCGTGCGGGGCGACCGGGGCCTCAAATTTCTCCTCGAACCCGCCCAGGTCCCTCTGGCGCCAGAGGTCACGCACGCGTTGCCGCCCGGTTAGTTTCAGGTCGGACCAGGCTGCGACGACCGGCGAGGAGTTCGTCCCGGTGTTGAACAAGCCGACCGCGAGCGCGCCGTCTTCGAGGTTCTTGGCAAATACGCACGTTGCGCCGTTGGACGAAATGCAAGTCGCCTGCCGGCCCAGCGGATCCTGGTCCACGGCCAGGACTTCATCGTTGCCCAGGAGGTTCAGCGTGAAATCGTCAAGTTGTTCCAAGTCGCAACCGATGAGCAAGGGCGCCGCCAACAGGCACCATAGGCTAAGGTGCGTGTATTGCTCGTCAGGCGTAAGCCGGGTCGGATGCAATTTGCCCCAGCCGACCTGGCCGACGACCAGCATATCCGGGTCATTCCAGTGTCCCGGCCCAGCGTATGGCGCCGCCCGGTCCTGCTTGAAGCCGATGCCGCTCATGCTTTTCCAGGTGTCGGTGATGTCGCCGGTGGTGCGCCAGCAGTTGCCGCCCACGCCTGCGCCCCATTTCCAGACGTCGGCCATGCCGTACTGGCACAGGCTGAAGACGATATCCCGCGGCTGCCGCCGCAGAAAGTCGCCCATGACTTTGTAGGGATAGATCGCCCCGGCGTCATTGGTCGCTTTCTTGCCCCAAAGCGGGATGTTCAGCGTGTTGGTAACCTTGCCGGACGCGATGCTGCCGTAGCTGCACCAGTCGTATTTAAGGTAGTCGAAGCCCCACTGAGCGTACTGCCGGGCGTCCTGCTCCTCGTGCTGCCAGCTCCCCGCGCAGCCGCCGCAGGTCCAGGGACCGGGCGACGAATACAATCCGGCCTTCAACCCCAAACCGTGGATGTAGTCCGCCAGACCCTGCATGTCCGGGAAACGCGAGTTCGGCACGATGTTGCCCTTGGCATCGCGGAACGGCCCGCGCAAGGTCGGGTCCTTGGCGTCCCGATGGTTCTGCCAGTAATCGTCCACGTTGATGTAAGTCCAGCCGTGCTGGGCCAGGCCGCTCTTCACCATCGCCTCCGCTGCGCGTTTGACCTTGTCCTCCGAAACCGCGCTCGCAAAACAGTTCCAACTGTTCCAGCCCATCGGCGGCGTGAGCGCAATTTGATCGCCCACGACGATCCGGAATGATCTTTCCGCGCTACCCCGGGCGTTTTTCGCGCGCAAGAGGACATTGAACGCGCCCGGCTTTTTGAGTTTTCCGGTGATCCGGCCCGTTTTGGCGTCCAGCTTCAAGCCGCGCGGGAGATGGTCGGCGGAAAATTCCATCGGGCGCGCGCCGGTGGCGGGGATGGCATATAGAAACGGCGACCCCGGCCGCACGCCGAAAATGTCGGGTCCGTTAATCCGAGGCGTGTCCGGCGCCGGCGGGGTGAGAATCAGCGACGCAATATCGCTGTTTGTGGAGGGCGCAGGCACAGACTGCGCTGCGGACAGTTCGCTTTTAAAAATTGCCGCGCCAAGCATCAGGGCAGCGGCCAGCCGGAGGGTAGCGTTACATTTCATGGTTGAGAGGATGATGCCGGAATATCGGTGCCGGGTGTATTCAAAAAATTCCGCCACCCGGCCGAGCGCGGCGCCGGCAAACTCAGTATTCCGGAATCAAAACATGCCAAATTCGGTTGGATTTCAGCGCGCACCGGTAGCACGGATGACCGCCTTGCCGCTCTTCAAGCCGGGCGCGGACGCGGTCACAACGATTTTGCCGGAGGGTGCGGTCGTTTTGAGGTAGGCGACGCATCGGCCGTGGAAGGCCCGGCGCCCGCTGGCCTGGAACGGCTCGTGGCTCGCATTGTCGGCATTGTCCACCGCCGCAACCACTCCCGGACCCGAGATTTTGAATGAAACCAAATCGTTCGCAACCGGAACGGGCACGCCCTGCTTATCCACAACCGTCGCGCGCACGCAGGCCACCGCGTCCCAGTCAAACGGCAGGCGGTCGCGGCTGACGGCGAGAACAATTTTTGCCGGCGAACCGGCCGTGCGCAGTTCGTCGGTCGCCACGATCTTTCCGCCGTTCCGGGCGACGGCTTTGAGGGTTCCCGGGGCGTACGCGACCAGCCAATTGCGCGGAGTGGCATCGGCGTTCAGCGGTTTCACGCCCAGTGATTTGCCGTTCAGGAACAGTTCAACCTCCTGGCCATTGGAATAAATTTCCACATTTTCGTCGTGCGGCGCGGCATTGGTGGGCGACCAATCGGCGAACAGGACCTGCCGACGTTCCAGCGGCGCGAAACCCGGATCTGTCGGCGTGTTCGTTGTCGCTCCGGTCCGGCGCGCCATGAAGACCATGGGTTTTTCCGACCACCAGCTTTGCCGCTCGTAGGCCATCGGCTTCGGAGCACCGGTGCGATCCAGCAGTCCGGAACCGGCGCCGATGACCGGCCAGCGGCGGGATTCCCCCAGGTAATCCACGCCGGTCCACAGAAACTGGCCGGAGTGTGACGGGTTGTCGCGCAGCCACAGCCAGGTCTGGCGATCATGGCGCTGCTCGGTGCCGATGATTTTGCGCGAGGGCACGTCGCGTTGTGCGGTCAGCAATTCATTGTCGCGGTAATTGGTGCCAATCACGTCCAGCAGGTCGGCCAGGCCATTGGTGTAATCGCCGCTGACGTTCGGCCGAAACAGCGCCTGCGTCACCGGCCGGGTCGGGTCCGCTTCGTGCGCCACTTCCACCAAACCTTTCAAAATACCCTTCGCCAGTTCGGCCTTGGGCGTGTCGTGGATTTCATTGCCGACGCTGTAAAGAACGACGCTGGGATGGTTGCGGTCGCGCCGGATCGTGTCGCGCTCGTCGGTCTTCGACCACTCGCTGAAATACAGATGATAATCGTAGGGGTTCTTTCCCACGGTCCAGCAATCGAAAAATTCGTCCATCACCAGGAAACCCAGCCGGTCGCACAAGTCGAGGAACTCCGGCGCCGGCGGGTTGTGCGCCGTGCGGATGGCATTCACCCCGAGGGCTTTCAACGTCTTCAACCGCTCCTCCCAGATGCCCAGTGGCACCGCCGCGCCGAACGCGCCGCCGTCGTGATGCAGGCAGACACCTTTGATTTTGAAATTCTTCCCGTTGAGCCAGAAGCCGGTCTCGGCGGCGAAATGAAATTCCCGGATACCGAAATAAACTGAAACCTCATCCGATTTCGTTCCCCAGGGTTGGGGTCCGGTGTCGGTAGCAGCCGGCGGCTTCGGGTGGGAGCCCGGCGCCGGTTCGGCATCCGGTTCGAGCGGCGGACCGCACACGTCCGCCCGGCATTGGTACAGCGCGGGATGCTCCAGGTCCCAGCGTTGCGGATGGTTGACGACGATGTCCTGACTGAATTGCCCCGAGCCGAAGGCGGAGAGGGTTTGTTCCGGCGTTTGCGCCTTCCCGACAATTTTTCCTTCCGGATCCAGCACGCCAAGGTTCAAAAAGACCGGCTGAGCCACGTTGTTCTGGTTGGTGACATCCACTTGCACTCGGACGATGGCCTGCGTTGCGGTGACTTCCGGCGTGGAAACGAAGACGCCCCATTGAGGGACGTAGATATGAGTTTTTTCAACCAGTCGCACGTGTCGGTAAATGCCCGCGCCGGAATACCAGCGCGAAGCCGGCTGCGCGGAGGTGTCACAGCGCACCGCCAGAACGTTGTCGTCTCCGAATTTCACGCGGCCGGTGAGCTCGTGGCTGAAGCTCACATAGCCGTAGGGGCGATGGCCGAGATGAAAGCCGTTGATCCAGACATCGCTGTTGGCCATGACACCGTCGAATTCGACAAACACACGGCGATTCGGTTCTCCGGCTGGCAACGTAAAATGCTTTCGGTACCAGCCGACGCCGCTGGGCAGAAATGCGCCCGCCCCGCCGGTTTTATTCGTTTCGGCAAACGGGCCTTCAATGCTCCAGTCGTGCGGCCCATCCACTTTGCGCCACGCGCGGTCGTCGAATTGCGGCTGTTCCGCGCCGGGCTGGTCTCCGACGGTAAACTTCCAGCCAAGGTCGAAGGATTGCGATTGGCGGATCGTGTCGCTGGCCTGCGCTGCTGCGTTGCCGAAGAGCAAAAGCAACAGCATGGTCAGAGACGGGAACGTTTGTTTTATCATTGCTTTCATGGCTGCTCCACAGCGACCGAATGCAGCGGACTCCAGGTCAGCATGACCCGAAACGCGGTTGGCGAAAATGAAAATCGATGCCCGCCTCGCCGCCGGCTGATTAACTTTGTCAGGCACTGCCTCTGTCAGTCCGGGGGAGGCGGTACATTCGCTGTACGAATTCAGAGAATAATCCATGCAAATAACCTTGCCAGTCCTTGGCAAATTTGAGAGGTTAATTTCATAGGGGATAGAGCCGTTCCAGCCGTTCCAGCCGTTCCAGCCGTTCCAGCCGTTCCAGCCGTTACGAGGATGATGGATGAGCGGGAAGTGGCATGAGAACGAAAGAGGATTGAGGTGTGGAAATGAGATTAGGTTGGGAAACGAATCAACGCCATCGGCCGGCGGCGGGTGGGGAGCGCACGCGTGTCGCCAGCCATGTTCTGCACCCTCACGGCAGACTTCAATTTCTCGCTTTTACCTTGATTGAGCTGCTCGTCTCAATCGCCATCATTGGCATTTTGATGGCCTTGACGTTGTCGGCCATCGCTGGCGCCAAGGGTAAGGCGCTCCAAGCTGGCTGTCTGAATAACCTGCGGCAGATTGGCGTGGGCATGACTGCCTACGCCGGAGACAATAATGAGTACGTCATCCCCGCCAAGCGCAACAAACCTGAGGAGCCCACCGACGGCAGCTTTGTCCAGATTTGTCTGGAGGAACAGACGGCCCAAAGCACCAAGACGGTCAATCTGGAGATAAGTTCCTCAAATCACCTGAGTATCTGGACCTGCCCGGATCGGCCCGGCCTTCCGATATACGAGACGAAGACCGCCGAGGGTGGAATTGAAACCCACCAATGGATCATTGGCTACCAATACTTCGGCGGCATCACCAACTGGGTCAATCCGAGTTTTCCGGACGGGATTCCCTCCCGCAGCCCGGTGCGGCTGACGTCGTCAAAATCAACCTGGTGTTTGGCGGCGGATACGGTGATCAAGGCGGGGCGTTGGGGCGCCGTTTCCACCTACCACCCGGGACCGCCTTTTGAAAACATGCCGCCGCACGGGCCAACGCGACTGGCAGCGCCGCCCGGCGGGAACGAACTGTTCGTGGACAGCTCGGCACAATGGATCAAATTCGAGCAGATGTTCTTTCTGACGACTTGGAAAGGGGCCTTGGATTCGCGACAAGCGTTCTTTTATCAAGACACGAGCGATTTTGAACCGGAACTCGTCAAGGAACTGCCAAATCTTGTGGGGGAACGGTTCAAGTAAGCGATGCAGACAACAACAAGGAAACGCTAAAGAGAAAGGAGATTAGGATATGAATAGACTCCGGAGTGGACAGGCATGTGTAGCCGCAGTGTTCTTGGTTGGCGGCTTGACGGCTCTGGCTTGTGATTATGAAAAAGCATTAGTTCAATACTCGGATTGGACAACGATAGACCAAGCTAATTGTGTACAAACGAGGTCGGTAACACAAAACAGTTGTGGTGCTGATAGCAACGAGAATAACTGTTCGCAAAACTCGAAAAACGTGAGTGTAAAGCGCCAAGGTGTTCCGGATGGTTACGACTGCGTTGGTCCATGGAAGTCGATAACAGGAACCTTGGTCAACGATACTGTCGCGTGTCCTAAACCAGGGTAAAATTTAGGGAACACGCGTGATCGGCATGATTTTGATTGGCGGTTTCACAGATTCCGCGCTGTGATCGGTTGGGGCGCGTAGTTCACATGGAGTCACACTGCACGCCGGTTAGTGCGGAGTGGCGGGGTGCTCCTTTAAGTTAAACTGGTTGGCTGTTTTGCTTTTTTCTAAACCGTTATCGTGCTATAAGATAAGTAATGCAACAAGCGTGAAAAAGGATCGTGCGAAAAGTTTAAGATTGTCCGCTATGATGGCTTGGGTGTTCGTTTCTTTCGGAAACGTCTCCCTTGGCCAAACGCCCGAACTGCTTTTAACCAATATTCTAAAGGAACTCGATGAGATCCAGCAGGAATTACAAAGTCAAACGGTTAAAGCGACCGTGTTAGTAACCACAAATCCTGATGAGCCTGCTCCCAAAAGCCAGCAAATGCTACAGTACGACCTGTCAGTGGTTTTCTTTGATTGGGGCTATGTCGCTCACCAAGTCATAAACGCCAAGGAAATTCCAGATTCGATCAAACCCGGGTTATGCCTCAGTCAATGGGCTGTCCGTTCCAACAGCTTTTCACAGAGTATCGATGTTTTCGCCAATCCGACGAGCCTAAGCAAGACGGTAAAAGGCCAGGATGTAGAAGTCAGTAATCGAGATTCGAAGTATTCGCCCAGCTTTGTCTTTACGCCACTGGTACCGCAGGACATCAAAAGCAATCTTGGTTTGCTGAGAGACATACGAGTCACGTGGACGACCAACAGCGACTCACGGGATGTCTTGATGGTGAATGGCGTATCCACCGGCGAAATTCTGCCGGCGGACGAAAGTTTTCAAATCGAATTTGATCCGAAACATAAAATGTTTCCCGTTGCCGGGAGCATCAGTGTGCGAGGCAATGTGTTAAACAGATGGACCAGTTCGTATCTCCCGCAGAATGCTTCCGGTTACTATCCAAATGGTTTCGCAACCGAGGTGTTTAGAAACGGCGCCGTGGTCCTTTCAAGAATGTATACCAACATAATCATTTCCCGGGTGACAATTGAAAAGCATGACCTGATTGAGGCCGGACGCATTCCCAAAGGCGCGATTGTTAATGAATATCGATTCGAACGAGACTTTGCTTACGTTCAAAATGATCGCGACCCTACCCCGGAGGAACTGGCGGCAATGATTTCGAGTGATACGGCAATCAAGAAATACCAAGCTTTGAATATCACGGTGTCTCCTATGGGATATGCATCGCCGCAGGCGAAGCGTCGTCCGCTTGTTATCGCTTTCTTGGTGGTTTGGACTATCGTTAGCGTCATCTTTCTTTTCAGTAGGTTTCGAAGGCGGTAACTGCTTGAAAATGGGCACGCGAAACGAGGAACGAGACTGATGAGATGAGAACATAATCTGTGCTGCCTGGGCTGATTACTATGCCAAGCATTCGATCTAGGGCCATTTTCGTAAATGCGTTTTGTGTTTCGGCAGGGGTGATATTAATCATGACCGGCCTTGCCAAGGTGGTCAGCGCATTTGGCCGTGCAGGTATCCTGAAACAGAGTGATCCCATTTTTGGAATTTCGTTTGAGGCTCTAATGTTGTTCGTAGGCGGACTGGAAATCGTCATAGCTGGCATCTGCTTGTACTTAAAGAATCGTACGGTGGCTATGGTCGCGGTGGCTTGGCTTTCCTCATGCTTTTTATTCTATCGAGCTGGCCTTAGATTTATTGGATGGCATCACCCTTGTCATTGTCTTGGGAATTTGACCGATTTTATTCGTATATCGCCGGAAATGGCCGACAAACTTATGACGGCCATTCTGGGGTATTTACTGCTGGGCAGTTACTTGGCCTTGTTCTGCTCGTGTCAGGGAAAAGATCAGTCGATTCCCTTGAGCCCAGCGGTACCATCTGATTCAAAGGCTTAGTACAGGTGAAAATCCTGCTGCGAACACTATCCCTTTGACCCCTACGAAAGTCAAAAACGAGCCTAGAAATTTTGGTTAACAGCTTGATAATAAACTGGCGTGGCGGCATCAAGGTCATGTTGGCATTGACCATTGTGGCCTTTTGCCTTTTTGAATTTGTGTTGCGCCGACAAAGCGGCGTTCTGGGTGAGGTTGAAGCGGCGCTGGTGGAAATGCAGTGGATGCTACTCGTGTGCCTTGCAGTTTGGTGCGGCACTTTTTCCCTACTGGCGTTCAGCACAAATGATTTGCCGCTGATTGGTCTGCTGCTGCTCGCGGTTGTCGCGTATTTCAATGGCCATGCGGCGTCGCCGGGAACAGATACCATCACGCTTTTGGCCGGCGTGACACTGGGGAGAGGCGCAGCTTACCTCTTGAAAAGCAAAAAGCCGACAACGACAGGCGGACAACTGCCTTTACTGAGCGAAGGCGCAGCAGAAATTGAAGTCAGAAGCCAGAAGCCAGAAGCCGGAAATAATGGAGTGGCGCTAATTGTGTTTGTCTTTGTCGTGCTGCTAACGGTGGCGTCGATGTGGCGACCGGATGGGGTGCTGGTTTTTGGTTATCGTGGTAATGCTCGCTGGGACGGCCCTTGGGATAAT
>DATJOW010000031.1:0-61579 GCA_035506715.1 Candidatus Acidiferrum sp.
CAGCCAAAGGTGAAAGCCGGCGACCGCGTGTCCGCCGGCCAGGTCATCGGCGAGCCCGCGCCGAACGCGCTGGGCGCCCTCCTGCACGCGCCGTTGGCGGGCAAAATCACCAGCGTGTCCGAACAACAAATCATTTTGGAACGATGAAACAACCGGTAGGGCGGCGTTGCCGCGCCGCCGGCCGAGCGGCAGCTCGGCCCTACCAACGAATTAATTTATGGCTGACAAATCCATTGGGTTGATTGAACTGTCCAGCGTGGCGGCCGGGTTCCTGGTGGCCGACACGATGCTCAAGGCCGGTAACGTGCGGCTGATCCTGTCCCGCTCGATCTGCTCGGGCAAATACATGGTGCTCATCGGCGGCGAAACCGCCGGCGTCGAATCCGCCGTGGCGGCCGGCGCCGAAGCCGCCAACGGGTGCCTGATCGACAAGTTTGTCGTCGCCAACGTGCATCCCGACGTTATCGCCGCGCTCGGCCGCACCACGCCGATGGAGCCGACGGGCGCGCTGGGCATCCTCGAATCGTTCAACGTCGCGACGCTCTTACAGGCCGCCGATGCCGCCGCGAAGTCCGCCGCCGTGACCCTGATGGAAATCCGGCTGGCCATGGCGCTGGGGGGCAAGGCGTTTGTGACGCTGACTGGCGACGTCGGCTCGGTGCAGGCGGCGGTAGCGGCCGGTCGGCAGGTGATTGCCGAAGCCGGCGTGCTGGTGAGCGCCATCGTCATCTCCCGCCCGCATCCGGATGTTTACCGCGAAGTGATTTGAGCGGCAGGCATGCCGCGCTGCTGCGTCCGCCTCAAAATTAGAGTGCAACGCTCACAGAGTGCCGCTACAAACCGGCACCGTAGGCGTGACAAATTTGTGGTCCCAAATCGTTGAATGCCCAAGCCTCGGAGGAGCGGTCTAGTGTCCGAACCTATCTCGCTCCTCCGGAGCTCTATATTCAATGGGTGATGAAGCTACCAGGATGCCGCGCCTACGGCACTAACCCCGAAAGCATTCGGCGCAACCCTCGGCTGAATGATGGAATCCCCTTCGGATTTTTCTTTGCGCCTTGGCGTCTTGGTGTCTTTGCGCTAATCCCCCTTTTTCCGATTTGCCAGCGCCGCCGGATTCGGGGATATTGTCCGCCGTTTTTGCCGGATTTTATGAAACCCCAGGTCGAAATCTATGACACGACCCTGCGCGACGGTTCGCAGGGCGAAGGCATCAATTTCTCGGTCGTGGACAAGCTCCGCATCGCCGAGAAGCTCGACGCGTTCGGGGTCCATTACATCGAAGGCGGCTGGCCCGGCAGCAACCCCAAGGACATGGAGTTTTTTGCGCAAGCCAGCCGGCGCAAATGGAAAAATGCCAAAATCGCCGCCTTCAGCATGACGCGCCGCAAGGGCGTCGCCGTCGAGAACGACGAGCTCATGCGCCAGATCCTCGACGCGAAAACGCCCGTGGTCACCATTGTCGGCAAAACCTGGCTGTTGCACGTGACCGAGGTGCTGCGCGCCAAGCCGGACGAAAACCTCGGGATGATCGCCGACACCATCCGCTTCCTCAAGGACCACGGCAAAACGGTCATCTACGACGCCGAACACAGTTTCGACGGGTTCAAGGACGAGCCGGAGTACGCGCTGGCCACGTGGCAGGCGGCGGAGAGGGCCGGGGCGGAATGCATCGTGTTGTGCGACACCAATGGCGGGTGTCTGCCCGAGGAAATCGCGCGGATCACAGCGCTGGCGAAAGGCAAACTCACCGCGCGGATTGGCATCCACACGCACAACGACTGCGGCGTAGGTGTGGCCAATGCCATCGCCGGCATCGAAGCGGGCGCCACGCAGGTGCAAGGCACCATCAACGGCTACGGCGAGCGCACCGGCAACTGCAATCTGACCAGCATCATCCCGCTGGTCCATTTCAAATTGAAAAAGACCGGCGTGCCGTCGTCGTCGCTGGCCAAGCTGAAAGAGTTGTCCGAGTTCGTGGACGAAATCGCCAATGTGCGGCATGACCCACGCCAGCCGTGGGTGGGACAGACGGCGTTCGCGCACAAGGGCGGCATGCACGCCCATGCGATTGACCGGCTCGCCCGCAGCTACGAACACATCCAGCCGGAAGCCGTCGGCAATCACCGCCGCGTGCTCGTCAGCGACATGTCCGGCCGGTCGAACATTTTGCTGAAGGCGGCGGAGCTTGGATTCAAGCTCAAGCCGGAAATGCCGGAGGTGAAGACCATCACGCAGCGCGTCAAAGAGCTGGAAAATCAAGGCTACGAGTTCGAGGCCGCCGAAGGCTCGCTGGCGCTGCTCATCGGCAAGGCGCTCAAACACCGCGACCCGCTGTTTCATGTGGACGCCTACCACGTGTCCATGCGCCGCGACGCAAAGGAATCCGTCTGCGAAGCCACGGTCAAGGTCCGCGTCGGCGCCAAGCGGGCCCAGACGGTGGCCGAGGGCGACGGCCCGGTGAACGCGCTCGACGGCGCGTTGCGCTCGGCGCTGGTGAAGTTTTATCCGCAGCTGAAGAAAGTGGCGCTCACGGATTACAAGGTGCGCATTCTCGACAGCGACACCGGCACCGCCGCCAAGACCCGGGTGCTGATCGAAACCACCGATGGCAAACGCGAATGGGGCACGGTCGGCGTGAGCGAGAACATCATCGAGGCCAGCTTACAGGCGCTGGTGGACTCGATCGAGTACGCGCTGCTGAGGAAATAAAAGCCTGACGTCGCGGGAGCCGATCCATGACGCGGGGCCCGGTTCTGGAATTCACAGGCTACGCCCGAATCGGAGGTGGATGCGGCTGCCACAGGTCGCAGATCGCAAGTGGTCAATTCGACAGCCCCGTTCCCGCTCCGCCCGCGACTCATCCAACCGCCTCTTAAACGCCGGCTTCGTTACGGCTCGTTCGCCCCTGACAAAAAACGGCTACGATTTGGTAATAGAGGTTTAGCTCCCGCCAGAGTCTCACCTTATTTTGTGGTTTAAACGAAGCAATAAATGGCTGTAGCGACAGATCAACACCGCCCCGACTTTGCTTCGAAAACCGCGTGATTGCAGCACCGTCCAGGGTGTCGGATGCGCCATCCGCCGGGCCTCAACCTTCCGGCCGGGTGGTCACGGTGTGCTTTCATTGCGGCGAGCCTTGCGCCGGTGATGCCTTCGCGCAGGATGGAAAGCCGTTCTGTTGCCTCGGCTGCCAGACCGTGTTCCATCTGCTCCAGGAAAATGGGCTCGGGCAGTTCTACGAATTGAATGCCGCGCCCGGCACCCGCATCCGCGCCACGACGGTTGCCGCCCGCTACGCGTTCCTGGACGATCCGGTGGTGCGGGAAAAGCTGCTCGATTATGCCGACGACCAGCGGGCCCGGGTCACGCTGCGTCTGCCGGCAATCCATTGCGTCGCCTGCGTCTGGTTGCTGGAAAACCTGTTCAAGTTGCATCCCGGCATCGGCCGGTCGGTCGTGAATTTCACGCGGCGCGAGGCAACCATCACCTTTGCGCCGGACCGGATCAAGCTCGGCGAACTCGCCGCGTTGCTGGCGTCCATCGGCTACGAGCCGGAATTGACCTGCGCGGAAACCGAAGCGCCCCGGCCGTCGCTGGTCCGCAAAAAGCAGTGGCTGCAGATCGGCCTGGCCGCGTTCGCGTTCGGCAACATCATGCTGATGTCGGTGCCGGTGTACCTGGGCCTCGACCGTTTCAATGGCCCCTGGTTCCGCGTGCTGGCTGGCTGGTTGAGCCTGGCCATGGCCCTGCCGGTCGTCACGTACAGCGCGTCCGATTTCTGGCGTTCGGCCTGGTGGAGCTTGCGGCAGCGCCGGCTCACGCTCGATGTCCCCATCGCCCTGGGGCTGGCGGCAATTTACGGCCAGAGTTTTTTCGAAGTCCTGGCGCACCGCGGCCCAGGCTATTGCGATTCCCTGACCGGGTTGATACTCTTTTTGCTGTGCGGCCGGGTCTTCCAGCAAAAGACGCATGAGCGGCTTATATTCGACCGCGATTACAAGGGATTTTTCCCCCTGGCCGTCATCCGGAAAACTCCCGCCGGCGAGGAAAGTGTCCCGATTTCGCGGCTCCAGCCCGGCGACCGGCTGGTGCTGCGCCACGGCGAATTATTGCCGGCGGACGCGAAATTGGTCGGGGGGGACGCCTGGCTGGACTACAGTTTTGTTACCGGCGAAGCGGAGCCGGTCCGGTGCGCGCCCGGCTCGCATCTCTACGCGGGCGGACGGCAAATCGGCGGGCGGATTGAAGTGGAGACCGTCCGTCCGGTCGTGCAAAGCCGCCTCGCCGCCCTGTGGGACAATGAGGCCTTCCGCAAGCGGCGCGATGACGACCTCGACTCGCTGACGAACCGGTACAGCCGGCGGTTCACCAAGCTGGTCATCGGCCTCGCCTTGGCTGCGGCCGTCTTCTGGCTGTTCCACGACGCGGCGAAGGCGTTGCCGGTGTTCACGGCCGTCCTGATTGTGGCCTGCCCGTGCGCCCTGGCGCTGGCCGCGCCCCTGACGCACGGCACGGCGCAACGGGTTCTTGCGCGGCTAAACCTCTTCCTTAAAAACGCACGGGTCATCGAGCGCCTGGCCCAGGTGGACACCATCGTGCTCGACAAAACGGGAACACTGACCACCGCGGACGCGAGCGGCGTCGCGTTCATCAGCGCGGAAGGCGGCGTGCGGAAGGCGGATTTGTCCGTGGAAGAAAGGCAATGGATTGGTTCGCTGGCGCGGCATTCGACGCATCCCAATTCCATCCGCATCGCAAAATCACTCGCCGTGGCTCCCCGGCCGGTTTCCGGTTTCCAGGAAATCTCCGGCGGCGGCATTGCCGGCGAAGTGGCCGGACATGAAATCCGGCTCGGCTCCATGGCGTGGCTGGAAAAGTGCGGGGTCAGCGGCAGGAACCGAAGCAACCCGGAGGGCAGCCCGTCGGCGGCAACCACTCTGCCCGTCGGCTCCCACACGGGCATCGCGATTGACGGCGTTTGGCGCGGCGGGTTCCAGCTGGAAAATGCGCTTCGGCCGGAGGTGGAAAAGCTGGTTGCGCGGCTGGGCAGCCGGTTTGAACTGGCGCTGTTGAGCGGCGACAACGAACGCGAGGCGGCGCGATTCCGCGCGCTGTTTGGCGAACGCGCCACGCTGCGTTTCAACCGGAGCCCGGCCGACAAGCTGGAATTCATTCGCGAACTCCAGCACGGCGGTCGCCGGGTGATGATGGTGGGCGACGGCTTGAACGATGCCGGCGCGCTTCGGCAGGCTGACGTGGGCGTGGCCGTCGTGGAAAGCCTCGGCGCTTTTTCCCCCGCCAGCGACGTGATTCTGGACGCGTTACAACTGCCCCGCCTGGCGGAGGTCCTGGCTTTTTCCCGGCAGGCGGCGCGCGTGGTGCGCCTGGGCTTTGTGATTTCGGCGCTCTACAATCTGGCCGGTCTGAGCATCGCCGCGGCGGGACTGCTGGCGCCGATGGTCTGCGCCGTGCTGATGCCGCTGAGTTCGGCGACGGTCCTGGCCTTTGCCTGCGGGATGACCGCGTGGTCCGGCCGCCGGATTTTTGCCCTGAGCAAACCCCTCGGGGCGTCAACATCACCGGCCCGGTTGCGGGAACCGGCGGTCAAATGGATTGAGGGCGCATGAGCGTGATCCTCATTCTCATCCTGGCGAGCTTGAGCGTGGCGGTGGCGTTTCTCATCAGTTTCATCTGGGCGGTCCGCAGCGGCCAATACGAGGACACCTGCACGCCGGCGCTCCGCATTCTGCCCGACGATGCGGCGGAAAAGAACTCGGCTTCAGGTTCCAAACCGAAATCATCCAACTCATGAATACCAACGTAGAAACGTTCAAATACGACAACCGGATTGTGCGGGCGTTCGCGATGGCGACGATCGTCTGGGGCGTCGTCGGCATGTCGGTGGGCCTGCTGGCGGCGGTGCAGTTGTTCTTCCCGGACGCGAACCTGAACCTGCCGTTCATCACCTTCGGCCGCATCCGGCCGCTGCACACCAATGCGGTGATTTTCGCGTTTGTCGGCAACGGCATGTTCACCGGCATTTATTATTCGCTCCAGCGGCTCTGCAAGGCCCGGATGTTCAGCGATTTTCTGAGCTGGTTCAATTTCTGGGGCTGGCAGCTCATCATCGTCAGCGCCGCGCTCACGCTGCCGCTCGGTTTTACGACCAGCAAGGAATACGCGGAACTGGAGTGGCCGATTGACATTGCCATCACGGTTGTGTGGGTGGCGTTCGCCGTGAACCTGTTCGGCACGCTGGTCAAGCGGCGGGAGCAGCACATGTACGTGGCCATCTGGTTTTATATCGCTACGGTGGTGACCATCGCCGTGTTGCACATCGTCAATTCCATGGAGATGCCGTGGAGCGCGTTGAAAAGCTACTCGATGTACGCCGGCGTGCAGGACGCGCTGGTGCAATGGTGGTACGGTCACAACGCCGTCGCGTTCTTCCTCACCACGCCGTACCTCGGCCTCATGTACTACTTTCTGCCGAAAGCGGCGAATCGCCCGGTGTTTTCCTATCGGCTCTCGATCATCCATTTCTGGGCGCTGATCTTCCTGTACATCTGGGCGGGCCCGCATCACCTCCTCTACACCGCGCTGCCGGACTGGGCGCAGTCGCTCGGCATGCTGTTTTCGCTGATGCTGATCGCGCCGTCCTGGGGCGGCATGTTGAACGGGTTGCTCACCCTGCGCGGCGCGTGGGACAAGGTGCGCCAGGACCCGATGCTGAAATTCATGGTGGTGGCGGTGACGGCTTACGGCATGGCCACGCTGGAAGGCCCGGCGCTCTCGATCAAAAGCGTCAATTCGCTGTCACACTACACCGACTGGACGATTGCGCACGCGCACACCGGCGCGCTCGGCTGGAACGGTTTCCTGACCTTCTCGATGCTGTACTGGCTGTTCCCGCAGCTTTACCGGACGAAGCTCTGGTCGGTGAAACTGGCCAACTATCACTTCTGGATTTCGCTGCTGGGCATGATGTTTTACATCGTCCCCATTTACGTCGCGGGCGTCACCGAAGGCCTGATGTGGAAGCAGTTCACCAAGGACGGGTTCCTGCAATACCCGAACTTCCTCGAGACCATCGTGCAGGTGGTGCCGATGTTCCGGCTGCGGGCCCTCGGCGGGACACTCTACATCCTTGGCACGTTGCTGATGGCTTATAACCTCTATAGGACGGCGAAGAGCGGCCAGTTTGAACCCGAGACGGTGGCCCAGGCCGCGCCGCTGGCGAGCCACGCCCCGGCGTCCGGAAAAATCAAGTTCCACCGGTTGCTGGAAGGCAAACCGCTGTTTTTCACCGTGCTGTCCATCGTGGCCATCCTCGTCGGCGGCATCGTCGAAATCATCCCGATGTATCTCATCAAGGAAAATGTCCCGACCATCGCTAGCGTGAAACCGTACACGCCGCTCGAAGTCATGGGCCGCGACATCTACATCCGCGAAGGCTGCCTCGGCTGCCATTCGCAAATGATCCGGCCGTTCCGTTCTGAAACCGAGCGCTACGGCGAGTACTCCAAGTCCGGCGAATACGTCTATGACCATCCGTTCCTGTGGGCCTCGGAACGCAAAGGCCCTGACCTCGCGCGCGAGGGCGGCCGCTATCCCGATGGCTGGCACTTTAATCACATGGACGACCCCCGCTCGACCTCGCCCGGGTCCATCATGCCGCGCTATTCGTGGCTGCTGACGCAGCCGCTGGACACGAACTCGCTGCCGGCGCGCCTCAAGGCCTTGCGCAAGGTCGGGGTACCCTACCCGGACGGTTATGAAAACGGCCCGGCGCAAAAGGACCTTGCCGCGCAGGCATCCCGGGTGGTGCAAAACCTCAAGCAGGGCGCGGTGACCGCCGAATCCGACCGCGAAATCATCGCGCTCATCGCCTATCTACAGCGGCTCGGCACCGACATCAAGCCGGCGCCGGCGCCGGCGCCCGCAACGTCAACCTTTGAATAATCAACCCAGCACCGCATGATCCAAAACATTCTTTGCCGCATCCAGGGCGTGGGGATTTACGGCGTCATCTCCATCGGCATTTTCTTTGCGTTTTTCGCCGGTGTGCTGGTCTGGGCCGGCACGCGCAAAAAGAGTTATCTCAAGACCATGGGCAACCTGCCGCTGGACGACGGCTCCCAACCCGCCCCCTCATCCAAAAACCATCCCGCCTGAACCCTATGAGCGACGAACTAAAAGATCCTTTGCTGCTGGCCGACCACGACGCCGACGGCATCCGTGAATTGGACAACAAACTGCCGCGGTGGTGGGTTTGGCTGTTCTACCTCACGATCCTCTACTCGGCAATCTACCTGCTTTACTACCACGTCTTCCGCGTGGGCGATCTCCAGGCTGCCGAGTACAACCGGGAAATCAAGGCCGGCGCCGCCGTCAAAGCCGCGGCCGTCACCCGGTTTGAAGCGGACATCCCCGGCCTCAAACCTCCGGCCGATCAGGCGGTGCTCGAAACCGGCCGGCAACTCTACACCCAAAATTGCGCGCCCTGCCATCGTGCCGATGGCGGCGGCCTGGTCGGGCCGAACCTGTGCGACGATTACTGGATGCACGGGAGCAATTACACCGACACCGTCAGCGTCATCTGGAACGGCGTGCCGGCCAAGGGCATGATTGCTTGGAAGACCACATTGAAACCGGATGAAATCCAGGCGGTGGCTGGATTCATTTATACCTTGCGCGGCACGCATCCGCCGAATCCCAAGCCGCCGGAAAACCAGGCCGCCGCCCCGGCGGCACCTGCCGCCAGCCAGTTTGAATAATGCCCCCCGGGCCCGCCGGCCGTGAATCCGCTGCAAAATAAAAAGGACACACCGGGAACGGTCATCCAGGCCGTGGACTGGGACGATTTCCGGGACCACCTCGCCACGGCCGACCAGGAAGGCCGCCGCCAGTGGCTTTACCCGGTCCAGCCGCAGGGCCGTTTTTACCGGTGGCGCACCTGGCTCAGCTGGCTGCTGCTCGCCCTCATGTTTGGCGGCCCGTTCATCACCATCCACGGCAACCCGTTGCTGCTCATGAACATCGTCGAGCGCAAGTTCGTCATCCTCGGCCAGATTTTCTGGCCGCAGGACATGATCCTTTTCGCCCTCGCCCTGCTGCTGTTCCTCACCGGGATCGTCATCTTCACCACCGCTTTCGGCCGGCTCTGGTGCGGCTGGGCCTGTCCCCAGACCGTGATGATGGAAATGGTCTTCCGCAAAATCGAATACCTCATCGAAGGCGACGCCCACCGGCAGCGTGCCCTGGCGCGGGCGCCGTGGAGGGCGGAAAAAATCCTGAAGAAATTTTCCAAGCAGCTGATTTTTTTCGGCCTGTCGTTCGTCGTCGGCAACGTCCTGCTGAGTTACCTCATTGGCTGGCAGCAACTGTGCCAGATCATCACCGACCCGCCCGCGGAGCATCTCACCGGTCTGACGTTCATGGTTTTGTTCTCGCTGCTGTTCTACGCCATCTTCGCCCGGTTCCGGGAACAGGCCTGCACGTTCATCTGCCCCTACGGCCGCCTCCAATCTGTTTTGCTGGATGAAAATTCCATCGTGGTGGCCTACGACTACAAGCGCGGCGAAAAGCGCGGCCCGCTGCGGCGCGAGCAGCCCTATGCCCAGCGCCGTTTTTCCGGCACCGGCGATTGCATCGCCTGCCACCAGTGCGTGGCCGTCTGCCCGACCGGCATCGACATCCGGAACGGGACCCAGATGGAGTGCGTGCATTGCACGGCGTGCCTGGATGCCTGCGATGCCGTCATGGACAAAATCGGCTTTCGTCGCGGCCTCATCCGCTACGCCTCGCTCAACGGCATCGAGCGCGGCGAGCGCCTCCGGCTCACCCCGCGGCTCATCGGCTACACGGTCGTGCTGCTGGGGCTGGCCGCGGGGCTGGGCTTCATGGTTTTCACCCGGGCGGATGTCGAGGTGACGCTGCTCCGCGCCCCCGGCTCCCTGTTCCAGCCGATGCCCGACGGCCGCTTCAGCAATCTCTACACCGTCAAGGCCGTGAACAAAACCTCGTCGGAAATGCCCGTGGAACTCCGCCTCGACCAGCCGGCCGGCGACCTGCGCATCGTCGGCCACGACTTGGTCGTGCCGCCCCAGAAACTTGCCGAAACCTCGGTGCTCATCGAACTCGACCCGTCCGTAATGAGATCCGGCACCACGCCGCTGGTGGTCGGCGTTTACCGGAACGACAAACGCGTTCAAACCTTGAAAACCGCGTTCATTGGCCCGCGCCGCTGATTATGAACCCCACCCGCAACCTCTGGCCTTACGGTATTATCGCCGCGTTTGTGCTGTTTTTCTTCGGCACGGTCGGGCTCATCATCATCGCCACCACCCACCGGGACAACCTCGTGAGCGGCGATTATTACGAACGGGAAATCCAATACCAAAATCACATCGACGGCGCCGCCCGGGCCCGGCAGGCAGGCGCATCGTTGAACTTCCATGCTGCCGCCCGGCGCATCGCCGTTTCTGTGCCGGTGGCGCAGACCGGCCAAAATTTCTCCGGGCAGATTGAATTGTACCGGCCTTCGGCTCCCGGGCTGGACTGCCAATTCAAACTCCGGCCGGACGCAACCGGCGGGCAAACGGTGGACGTGGCCGATTTGCCGGCCGGACCCTGGGAAGTCCGAGTGGCTTGGAACGCCGGCGGGCGGGATTATTATCTCGACCGGAAAATCATCATCCCCGCGAAATAAAATGAACTTCGGCGTCGCTTTTGTTCTGGGTTTGCTCGGCAGCCTGCACTGCGCCGCGATGTGTGGGCCGCTGATGCTCGCGCTGCCGGTGCCGCCGGGCGGGCCGGTGCGATTTGTCGCGGGCCGGCTCCTTTATCACCTTGGCCGCATCGTCACGTATTGCCTGCTGGGCGTCGTTGCCGGCAGCGCCGGCAAACCGCTTTTGCTGGCCGGACTGCAACGCTGGCTTTCCATGGGCTTGGGCGCCGCCATTCTCATCGGCTTTCTCCTGTCCAAAAAAATTGCCGCGGCCGCGCTGGTCGTGCGGCTGGTGACGCGCTTGAAAAAGGCGATGGGTGCGCAGTTGCGACAGCGCAGTTTTGCTTCGCTCGCGACGCTCGGCCTGTTGAACGGCCTGTTGCCTTGCGGCCTCGTTTACGTGGCGATGGCGGGAGCGGTCTCGTCTGGCAAGGCCGTGGCCGGTGCCGGCTACATGGCGGCCTTCGGGCTGGGCACGCTGCCGATGCTGCTGGCCATCGGCTTTTTGGGCAAAGCCTTCCCGGCGGCGTGGCGGTTGAAACTGCGCGGCGCGATTCCCGTCGGCGTGTGCCTGCTGGCAGCCCTGCTGATTCTCCGCGGCCTGTCGCTGGGCATTCCCTACCTCAGCCCCGATCTCTCGTCCGGCGCATCGGCTTGTTGTCACGCGCCCTGAAGCTGACAGTCAACCTCCAGCGCCGATGTTGCAGTCAGACAACCGCTTTTGTTATGCTTATCTGCATAACATTGCTGAATTACAGGCTGGGAATCGAATTGCCCCTGCCAAAACGAATGAACCACGGATGGGCACAGATGGACACGGATGAAGGACCGGATTTGCGGCGGGGTGGTGAATCGAAGCTGAGCCTGAAAACCGAAACCGAGAAGATTATCGGTTTTGCCTTTGAGATCCTTAATGAAATCGGTCATGGTCTGAACGAGAAAGTTTACGAGAATTCATTAACCGTCTTGTTTAAGCTAAACGGCATCGCGTTTGACCAGCAAAGGAGATTTCCCGTTCTCTTCCGAGGCGTTGAAGTGGGCGAATTTATTCCCGATCTCATTGCTTTTGATTCGGTCATTGTGGATACAAAAGTGATTGACCAGATCACTGACCACGAGCGCGGTCAGATGATGAACTATTTGCGAATCACAAAGCTCCGGGTTGGCTTGATCCTGAACTTCAAGCATGCTCGACTTGAATGGGAACGTGTGGTTTTATAATTTTTTATCCGTGTTCATCCGTGTTTATCCGTGGTTGAGAATGTATGTCTGAAATTCCGAAAGCCTACGAGCCGCAGTCCGTCGAGGACAAGTGGTATGACTTCTGGCTGAAGCAGAATTGCTTCACCGCCGACCCGGCGCGCGTGTCGCCCAAGCGACCGGCCTATTCCATCGTCATCCCGCCGCCCAACGTCACCGGCATGCTCACCATGGGCCACGTCCTCAACAACACCATCCAGGACATCCTCGCCCGCAAGGCGCGCATGGACGGCAAGGAAGTCCTCTGGCTGCCCGGCACCGACCACGCCGGCATCGCCACGCAAACCGTGGTGGAAAAAACGCTGAAGAAGGCCGGCGAAATCAAACATCGCGACGATCTCGGCCGCGAAAAATTCCTGGAACGCGTCTGGGCCTGGAAGGAAAAACACGGCGGCATCATCATCCAGCAACTCAAAAAACTTGGTGCGTCGTGCGATTGGACCCGCGAGCGGTTCACCATGGACCCGGAATATTCGCGTTGCGTCCAGAAGGTGTTCGTGGAGCTTTACAAAAAGGGCCTCATCTACCGCGGCAAACGCATGGTCAACTGGGACCCCGCCGCTCACACCGCGCTCTCCGACGAGGAAGTCGAGATGATTGAGGAAAAGGGGCATCTCTGGCACATCAAATACCCGTTCATCGACGACCAAGGCAAACCCAAGGCGGATGAATTCGTGGTCGTAGCCACGACGCGTCCCGAAACAATGCTCGGTGACGAAGCGGTGGCGGTGAATCCCAAAGACCCGCGTTACACAAAACTCGTCGGGAAAAAAGTTCTCCTGCCAATCCAGAACAAGCCCATTCCCATCATTGCCGATGAATTGGTGGACCCGAAATTCGGCACCGGTTGCGTGAAGGTGACGCCGTCACACGACCCAGCCGACTACGAAATGGCTGTGCGGCACAAACTGCCGCTGACGGTCGTCATCGGCCCGGATGGCCGGATGACGGCGGTGGCCGGCAAGGATTTTGAGCGGTTGGACCGGATGAAAGCGCGCCAGCTCGTGATCGAGAAATTGACCGAACAAGGTTTGTTGGTGAAGATCGAGGATTACGTCCACAACGTCGGTTACAGCCAGCGCAGCCACGTGCCCATCGAGCCGTACCTGAGCGAGCAATGGTTTTTGAAATATCCGAGCGTGGAAAAATCCCGCGCGTGTGTGGAGCTGGGGAGCGCAGGCGCCTCGCCTGCTGCTGTCGGCGCCCCCGCCGACAGCTCGGAGGACGTGGCCAATTCGAGCGAGCCCGGAAAATCTGGACGCCTCTTTGCGGCGGACGAGGCGTCCGCCGCTGCGCCCGGGGCGGGCGCGCTCCCCAAAATGCGCTTCCACCCGCAGCGCTGGGCGAAGGTGTATGACCATTGGATGGGCAACATCAAAGATTGGTGCATCAGCCGTCAGCTCTGGTGGGGACACCGGATTCCGGTGTGGCGCAAAGTAATGAAGCGTAACGATCCCGTCATGGAGACAATTGATCTTACCGTCGGTCACACCATTGACAAAGGAGGGTTGGTTGAACTGTCTTTTGCGCCGAAGGAAGGCGGGGTTTCTTACAGCCGCAACGAATACAAATGGATTGATGACGAACACTTCGAGCTTGAAATAATCACAGATTCACCAGCGGAAATAAAAATGCTCGAGGACTTCGGTTTCACCCAGGACCCCGACGTGCTGGACACCTGGTTCAGCTCGTGGCTCTGGCCGTTTGCCACGATGGGTTGGACGGGTGACAAATCCCAAGACTCCAACACTCCAACACTCCGCGCTTTCTACCCCACCACCGACCTCGTCACCGGGCCGGATATTATTTTCTTCTGGGTGGCGCGCATGATCATGGCCGGGTACGAGTTCATGGATGATTTGCCGTTCCATAACGTCTATTTCACCGGCATCATTCGCGACAAGCAGGGACGCAAGATGTCCAAGAGCCTCGGCAATTCGCCCGACCCGCTCGACCTCATCGCCAAATACGGCGCCGATGCGCTCCGGTTCGGCACCATGCGCAGCGCGCCGCTCGGCCAGGACATTTTGTTCGACGAACAGAACGTCGAGCTGGGCCGTAATTTTTGCAACAAGCTCTGGAACGCCTGCCGCTTCCGGCAAATGATGGGGAGCGCGCCCGTCTCGGGCGCATCGGCCGGCGTCCCGCCTGCTGAAATTCAGGGCGAAATCGATCCGAAACTCCTGACCTCCGACGACAAATGGATTTTGCTGAAGCTCGACCAGGCCATTCGTGACATCACCGAGGCCTTCGCCGAATACAAATTCAGCGACGCCACCGCCACGCTTTACCGCTTTTTCTGGAGCGAATATTGCGATTGGTATGTGGAGGCGAGCAAAGCGGTGCTGGTTAAATCAGTGACTGAGTTAAATATGTCAAATGAGTCAGGCGCAACGCCAAGCAATGCCACTCATTTAACCAATCGCTCATTTAACGATTTAACGGCTCGAAAGGCCAACACTTTGGCCGTCATCGACTTCGTCCTCAGCCACACGCTGCGCCTGTTCCATCCGTTCCTGCCGTTCATCACGGAGGAATTGTGGCACGGGATGGGCTACGCCGATGACATGCCGGAAAATCAGGGCGGCAAAACCATCATGACCGCGCCCTGGCCCAAGTCGCTCGACGACGATTTCAAAGGCCACTACGGCCTCGACGATTGCTATCTTGACCTGGCCGGCGCCAAATACGACCTGGTGACGCTGGGCCGCAACCTGCGCCGCGAGTTCAACATCCAGGCGAACAAGAAAATCAAGTTCGTGCTCAAGCCGGCCGGGAACATTCCGGCGCACGACGTCGAGGTCATCAAATTGCTGCTGAACGCGGAAGCCGTTGAATTGGATGCCGGCTATGCGCCGCCGAAAGGCACGCCCATGGTGGCGAACTCCGTCGGCGAATTGTATCTGCCGCTGGCCGGCTTGGTGGATGTCGCCGCCGAAAAAGCCCGGTTGACCAAGGAAGTCGCGAAATGCGAAGCCGAACTCGAAAAAGTTCAATCGAAGTTGAACAACCCGAATTTCGCGCAGAAGGTTCCGCCCAACGTGTTGCAGGAACACCAGCAGCGGCTCGCGGAATGGCAGGCCAAACTGGCCCGGGCCAAAGCCGCGCTGGCCGGGCTGGGTTGAAGACCAAGTTGTTGTTTAGATTTTCGTTTGCTTTAGCATCGGGAAGCGATAAGCCTTTCGCAAGCGTGCAGCGAATTCTATCATTCTTGCTGCTTTTGTTTCTACCGGCGGCGGCGTTCGCCGACGGCATGGTCATTCCCACCATCGCCTATCCTGCCAAAGTCACGATACCTGATCAACGGGCACTGATTTGTTTCTCCAATGGCATCGAGCGGCTGGTCATTGAAACGCGGTTTGCTGGTGCGGGAACCAATTTTGCTTGGGTGGTGCCGCTGCCCAGTCAGCCCGTCATCGAAGAGGCGACCACCGGATTGTTTCCAACGCTGCAATTTTTATTCAGGCCGAAAATTGTTCACGACGTGCCGAGATACTGGCTGAGGATCATCACCGCATTGCTGCTGGTATGCTTTTTCCGATGGCTCGCAAAGCGTGAGTCAGTAGGCTGCGCAATTTTGGTTTTTTTCGTTCTGCTATTTCTCACAGCGTTACTGCTTCCCGCGCTTTCCGCCGCAAAAAGAGCAGGTATGGAATCCCCCGCTTCGGAGCAAGATATCTCCATTCTGGATCGCAAGCTCGTTGGTATATTTGAAACCGCCACCATTGCTTCACGGGATGCGAAGGCATTGCACACTTGGCTGGCCGAAAATGAATATGCTGTCCCAACCAACGCGGAACCAATCATCGCCGGCTATGTCAAAGACGGCTGGGTGTTCGTCGCCACGAAAGTCCGGCGCGACCGGCCGGACAGCGAAACCAGCACACCGCATCCGCTCTCGTTCACCTTCAAAACCGAGCGGCCGGTTTATCCGATGCGCCTGACCGGATTAAACAGCAAGCAATTGAAGGTGGAACTTTACGTTTTCGGCCCGGAGCGCGCCACGGCGCAGCATTTCACGGTTGAACGCTGCACGCGACCCAATTATCCGGAACGATCTCCGGACGAACCAATATATCACATTCGTTGGACGCCGGAAATGCCGAACATTCTCCATCCTTTGCTTCGCCGATGGGTGGGTGGTTCTCCGGTTGTTACCAAACTGGTCGGGACATTATCCCCGGCGGATATGCGTCGGGACGTCTGGTTGGACTGGAGATTTTTCCTGGAGAAGAAGAGCCATCGGTTCAGCCGTACGGGCGCGCTTACCACGGCATTAAACTGGGGTGCCGCGTTCTTTGCCGGTGGTCTGGTGGTGGTCGGCTGGCTGGCTTTGGTCAAAGAAAAACACAAGATCAGACTGACGCGAGGAATTGGCCATCTGCTGGCCTCCGGTGTTATTCTTGCAGGCTTGATATATCTGGGCCTGCCCAAGATCGAAGTGCGGTTGGAGAAAGGTTATCGGGAGCGAATGGAGTATATTCTCTATGAGCTTGGCAGCGAATTGTCGGCGGAAATTACCAACCATTTATCGGTCGCCGACGTCCGCCTCACTGCCCGGAATATCATAACCATTCCCCAAACCAATGCGCCGTATTGGAAGGAGTGGTCCAACAGTGTTCACTGGGCAAGCTGGCAAAACCATTATGTAGGCGGACCGCTGCGGGAGGAGGATTCTCCCGGCAATTACACCATTCGCGAGACGGACGGGCGATTGGAATTCGTATCCTACGATGTCGAAGGTGCAGAACACGTTCAGACCATTCCTTTTCCGTGAGAAGTTCGATCTGAATTTTGCAAATCCCCTCGACCGGAAGCCGGTTTGCTGGCATTTAATCCGTTTGTGAATTTAAAAGTCGCTCAAAAAGTTGCCGTCAAAGCCGCCGAAGCCGCTGGAAAAGTCATGCTGGCCAACTGGCACCAGCCCAAACGCGTCAACTTCACCGACGCCCACGACATCAAGCTCGAGCTCGACGTCCGCTGCCAGAAGCTCATCACCCGGATTCTGCGTGCGGCGTTTCCCGAAATCTCGCTGTTGGGCGAAGAGGGTGAATCCGGGAACGCTCAGGCCGAGTATCGCTGGGTGGTGGACCCGATCGACGGCACGGTCAATTACGCCTTCGGCATTCCGCACGCCGCGGTTTCGATAGCGCTGCAATCGAAAAGTGACAAGTGGCCAGTGGCAAATGACAGGAAAAGCACGCGTGAACAGCAGTCTGATCCTGCCACATGTCGCATGTCACATGTCACCATTCTGGGTGTGATTTACGACCCATTCGCTGACGAGCTTTGGACGGTGGTTCGCGGCGGGCCGACGCGGCTCAATGGACGCATCGTCCGCGTCAGCAAGCGCTCAAAGCCGGGCGAAGCCATTGTCGCGATGGGTTTTTCCAAGAGCAAAACGAATCTGGAGAAGAGCCTGCCGCATCTGAATCGCCTTTCCCGCCGGGCCATGAAAGTGCGCTTGCTGGGCTCGGCGGCGCTCGAGCTGGCCTACGTCGCCAGCGGCCGGCTGGACTGCTATATCGAACGCACCATCAATCTTTGGGACGTTGCCGCGGGGGGTCTGATGGTGGAGGCTTCGGGCGGCGAATTTTACACCCGGCCCGCACCAGGCGGAAAATTCCGGATGTGCGCCGACAATGGTTTGTTGCGGCGCAAACTGCAACTGGGAGGTTTGCTGAAATGAATGGTCGGGACACCGCGCTGCGGCGTCCGGTCGGCGCGGCGCGCCGACCCTACCCCTTTTCGACCTTCAGAAATTCTTTCACTTTGCCCAGCGCCCGGGCGCGGTGGCTCAGTTTGTTTTTCACGTCCTCGCCCAGTTCAGCGAAGGTCTGTTCGTAGCCCGCCGGCACGAACAGCGGGTCATAGCCGAATCCGTTCTTCCCGCGCGGCTCGAAAATAACCCGCCCTTCGCACACGCCGTCGAATAACTGCGTCCGCATTTCAAACTCGTCCGCGTAACAGACCGGCGATGCAGCTTCGACCTTCTCCGGCAGCACCGGCGCCAGGGCGATCACGCAATGGAACCGCGCGGTGCGCTTTTCCGGCGGCACGGCGCTGAGCAATCGCAGCAGCTTGGCGTTGTTGTCGGCATCGGGAGTGTTGCCGGATTTGGCGGAGTCCGACGCGGCAAAGCGGGCTGAATGCACGCCGGGCGCGCCGTTCAACGCATCCACTTCCAACCCGGAATCATCGGCCAATACAAAATCCGGCGTTGAATGTTGAATGTTGAATGTTGAATGTTCCGCCGTCAGCCACTTCGCCAATTCCACGGCTTTCTTTTTCGCGTTGCCGGCAAAGGTGTCGGCGTCTTCGATCACCTTGGGCGCAGCGGGAAAATCATTGAGTGTCAGCAGTTGAAATCCACCGCCGAGGATGGCGCGGATTTCACCGGCCTTGTGGACGTTGCGCGTGGCGATGAGGAGCGTTTTCACCAGTCGGTCGGCCGGTAGTCCTTCAAAAATTTTCCCCACACGTGCTCGCCGGTGTTGAAGCCGGCAATGATCGGGTCCACGATCCGCGCGGCGCCGTCCACGATGTCGAGCGGTGGATGAAACCGGTGGTCGCGCGTCTTGCGCGCCGCCAGGTGGACCGGGTCCTCGTCCGTCACCCAGCCGGTGTCCACGGCGTTCATGTGGATGCCGTCGGCGTGGTAATCCGCCGCCGCGGTGCGCGTCATCATGTTGAGTGCCGCCTTGGCCATGTTCGTGTGCGGATGGCGCGTGGTCTTGAACTTGCGGTAAAACTGGCCTTCGACGGCGGACACGTTGACGATGTGTTTGTCGCGCGACGGCACGCGGAGCATCAGCGGCTTCAGCCGGGCGTTCAGGATGAACGGCGCGATGGCGTTGACGAGGTGGACTTCGAGCAGTTCGACGGCCGGCACCTCCGCCAGCGTGAGCCGCCACGAATTCCGCTCGCGCAAATCCACCTGCTGCAAGTCCTGGTCGAGCCGGCCTTCGGGGAACAAATCCTTCTGCGCGGCCAGCTCCTCGGGTAGCAGCGGCACCTGCGACAACGCCGCCGCGTGCGTCAGGCCGGCCATCGGCGTTTCAAGTGAACCGGTAGGGACGCGCTGCCGCGCGTCCGGACCGACCGGCAGATCGGCCCTACCGCCTTCCGGCAAGATATGGTAGCCGCGCAGGCCTTCGTACGCGCCCAGCAGGCGGCGGATGTTTTCGGGCATGTCGTGCAACGCCGCGTTCTCGCGCTCCATCATGTGCCGGTAAAAATCCGGCGGGCGGCGCACCGTCTGGCAAGCGTTGTTGACAATAAAATCCAGCCGGTCGCGGGTTTGCAGCAAATGCCGGCAGAAGGCTTCCACACTGGGCGTGTGCCGGAGGTCGAGCCCGAAAACCTCGAGCCGGCTTCCCCATTCGGCAAAGTCCGGCTCCTGCGCATACCGCGCGGCCGCATCGCGCGGGAAGCGGGTGGTCACGATGAGTCGCGCCCCCGAGCGCAGCAGTTTGATGCCGGCCTGGTAACCGATCTTGACGCGCCCGCCGGTGAGCAACGCCACGCGCCCGCGCAAATCCGCCAGCTCGGTGCGCTTGCGGAAATTCAATTCGGCGCAGGCCGGGCAAAGCTGGTCGTAAAAATGGTGAATGGTCGAATAATCCTGCTTGCAAGTGTAGCAATTCTGCGGCTCAACGACCTCGCGAAAGTCCGGGTCGGCTTTGACCTCCTGCGGCTCGACGTCGGGCGGCGGCGGCAGATTCGGCGTGGTGAACACGCTGAGGCGCCGCAATTTCCGGATGCCGGTGTCCGCGAGCACCTGGTCGGAGCGGTTCAGCTTCTCGGCCTTGCGTTTGCGCGAGGTGGCTTTGACCAGCCGCCGGCGTTCGCGCGTGTCCGGACAATAAACATCGCCGGCCGCCTTGACCAGGCGCGTGCGTTCCTCGGCGGACAATTCCATCAGCACCGTGCGATTGCCGGCGACCTTCTCCAGCAGTTCCGCCGCCGCGCGCAGTTGTTCCGGCGACACCGTGCCATTGCCCTGTCCGCGGGCTGAGGCGGAATCAACCGGTTTTGGTTTGTGCGATGACACGGTCCGCAAAATTTACCAGAGCCGCACCAAAACGAAACGGTTTTTAACCCGTTTGTATTTGCGATTTACGATACACGATTCACGTCGCAGCCGCGGAGGTGAGTGATGCGTAAATCGCAAATCGCATATCGTAAATTCGACCGGAACTTCAAAGATCTGGCCGTGCCAAATGCAAACGTGCTGTTAACTCAATTTCGGGCGGCATTATTCGTGGCCGGCTCGGGCGTGAGCGGCTGGATGATTGCTTCCAGCAGGTCCGGCCGGTTGGTGTCGCGTTCGAGGACGGGATATTTTTCACCACCGTGATAATCCAGCCGGTAACTCTTGAAATAATCGCCGTTCTGGACGAGCAGTTCGACGGGTGCCGTGTTGGTCGCGGCCAGCTTGACCGCGCCGCGCAAATTATCCGCCGTCCAGGCCCGGCCGTTGACCGCCACCAGCTTCATGCTGGCGCCCAGTCCCGCCGCGTCCGCCGGCGTTCCCGGCAAAACGTCGCCGATGGTGCCGTCCGAACCAAGGTTCAGGCCGAGGGAGAAACTCAGGTCGGTGAACTTGCGCTGGCCTTCGCGGGTTTTGAGCAGGGCTGGCACCTCATTGGTGTAGGCCAGACGCCAGCCGCCGTTTTCGATGCCGCCCAGCGGCGCGCGCGGATTGAGGTCATAGACCCGCTGCTGGAAAAAGCCGCGCCAGTCGTACGGCGCGAGCTCGTTCAGCGCTTTCACCACATCGTCGTAGGCGTAGGGAATGACTTTCGGCGGACCGCACTCGCCGCCGTAAAATTTTTTGCAGAAATCATCGAGCGACCGCTTACCCTTGGATTGCTGGCGGATGATCGTGTCCGCTTCGAGCCAGATCAAATCGCCTTCAGGATAAAAATCCGTGCCGCGCCGCCAGGCGGTGCCAGTGGACGGGGCCAGGTACAGCAATTGGGCGGCAACGGCGGTGTCGGCCAGCGGTCGCCAGGAACGGCCGGAGCGATGATCCAGCATGGCCGCCGTCAGCGCGAAGGTTTCGCGGAAATCCTCATTCGTCTGGAAACCGCTTCGGGCGGACAGGACCTTGCCGAGGTAATCGGTCAGGCCTTCGTAATCCCAAAGCAGTTCGTCCTGCATCGGCTGCTGGAAGTCCGGCGTGGCCAGGCCGGCCGGCCGGCGGTATTTGCCATTCCAGGAATGCGTCATCTCGTGCGGCAGCAATTCGGGAAACGCGTGCAGCACGCTCTGGTCGGAGAAATAATTTTCGCCCTGGCGATTGTCGCTGGACTCGTGATGTTCGAGGCCGAAATGCGCCACGCGGTCGCTCAGGGTGACCAGGAAATGATAACCGCGGTAGTGGTGCGCGCCGAACAGCGCATTTTCCTCCTTCACCAGATGCGTGAAATGACGGATGTCCTCGGGCTTGAGTTCCAGCGCGGCGGCGCTGTCGGCGACCACGTGGATGAAATGCGGCGGCTGCTCGCCCGGGGTGAGGTCAACCGTCCGGAAATATTCCCCGGCAATGACCGGCGAATCCACCAGCGTCTCCAGCGGCGCAGGCAAAAATTCGATTTGGGCACCAGAGGCATGGGCGACCGGCAGGGCGGTTCCGAATTGCCAGCCGGAGGGTAGTTGGAGCGTGGCCGAGTAAACGAGTTTCAGCGGCTCGGCGGTTTGGGGGTAAAGCAGGACCTGGTTCCAGCTTAAATCCAGCAGTTTGGCGGTCGAGGAGACGCCGGCCGAATAGGCGCCGGCACTCGTCGGCAACAGAAAATCGAGCGAAACGTCCACGGCATCGACTCCGGCGGGAACCTCCAGGCGGAACGCGTACATGTCTTCGGCGTCGCGCTGCCACTTCACCGGTTTGCCGCCGGCCGTGATCTGGAGGCCGGTCAGGTTGTTAATCGGCCCGCTGGGCATGTGCTCGCCGGGAAGCCATTTGGGATAAAACAGCGTAAGCGGGCCGGGCGCGGCGGGAATATGCAGCCGGGCGTGCAGCAGGCCGCGCGGCGCGTCGGTCGCATCCACGGCGAGTTGAATCGGGGCGGACGCGGCGAAGGCCGCCGCGGCCAGCAGGAAATTTGAAGCGACCAGCCATTGTGCCCATCCTCGTTTGATCTGCATGCCGGTAAAATGAAAAAACCGGCCGGGAAGGGAAAGCGAATTATCGGGATTCCAGAAATTCGAAGATTTGCTGCCAGACCGCCGGCGGCCGAAACATGACCGTGCCATGATCGTCCGAGGGAAATTCCCAGAGCCGCTTCGGACCCTGGTATTTGTCGTAGAGCCGCCGGCCGAATTTATCCGGCACCACCGGGTCCCGACCTGCCACCACCACCGCGACCGGGCCGTGATAGTTGAGCAGGTAATCCTCCGAAGGGAATCGGTCCACCAGCAGCAGATGTACGGGCAGCAGCGGCATGTGAAAGTGGGCGACATCGGTCAGCCGGTTGTAAGCGCCGAGCAAGACCAAGCCGGCGACCCGGTTGGAATGCGTGCCAGCGAGATAAGCCGCGACGCCGGTGCCGAGCGATTCGCCCACCACGTAAACCGGTCCGTTCGTGGGCAGCAATTGAAAGGCCCCGTTGGCCGCACGAAACAGGGTCTTCTGGCTCGGCGAACCCGGGCGGTCGGCGTAACCCGGATATTCCAGGATATACACGTCAAACGGTGCGACATCCTGGATGACGTCCGCATAATGGGCGCATCCAGTGGCGCAACTGCCATTGCCGTACACAACCAGAACCCGGCCCTCCGCCGGCTGCTTGGGCGCCATCCGTTTCATCCCGATAGGCTTACCGGCGGAATCCTGCCAGCGCTCGAGGTTTGCCGACCGGGCCGAGGCGTCCACCTGTTCCGGCGTGGATTTCGGAGGAAAGTAAATCAGGCGGCGTTGAAAGCTGGCGCACGCGGTGCAAATCAACAGGTAAACCACCAGGCCGGTCCATAACAGCCAGGCCGCATATTGACGGCATCCCCGGAGCGTCAGTTTGGAGCGTGGCGGACTTTGGTTCATGCCGGGCCATTATGATTCAATTGAGATCAAAAGGCCGAATTGAAAAACTTGTGGTGAGCATTGAAAGGATGAATCCATGCCTCTCGAATCAAAAGCCGAAGCCGGGACAACCGCTTTCCAGCTCAAATCAGTCGCACGTTTTGGTAGGGGTGCCGCGCTGCGGCGTCCGGACAGCGCAGCGCGCTGTCCCTACCTTTTTTGAAAATGTACGAAACCCCATCCGCGGATTGGCTTGGACAATCCGGTCCGGATGCTTAATCTGCGGGGGATTTGTCATGTTGCGCAAGAATCCGGAATCCAAAGTTGAGGCGGGCAGCGGCACGTTTGCCATCGTCGCCTCACGTTACAACGCCCGGTACGTGGACGCCATGTTGCGCGCGGCCAAGGCGGAATTGTGGCGGGCCGAGGTTTCCCGCATCCAGATCGTCCGGGTTCCCGGCGCATTTGAAATCCCCGTCGTCGCCAAGCGGCTGGCCCGGACCCTGCCCGGCCTGTCCGCCATCGTCTGCCTCGGGGTGGTGCTGCGCGGCCAGACCGTCCATGCGGCGCACATCGGCGACGCGGTCAGCCGCGCCCTGATGGAAATCCAGATCGCGTACGAAATCCCCGTCATCCATGAGGTGCTCGTGCTGGAAAACGAGGAGCAGGCGCGCGTCCGCTGCCTCAATCCCCAGCACAACCGCGGCACGGAGGCGGCCCAGACGGCGCTGGCCATGGCGCGCGTGATGAATAACCTGCGCACCCCACCGGCCGGGGCGGGACGAGGGCCCGCCCGCGCCGATTCGACGCAAGATGCCTGATTGGAAGGCCAAGGATTAGCTGCCGTCACCCAGGCGGAGGCGCCGATGAGGGCGGATAAAATTTTAAGAGGAGACTTGCCCATGATTAGGGCAGATGATAAGATTCAACCGGTTTCCGAATTCTGAAGCTGAATGATCGATATGAAGATTCCTTTGATGGTTTTGCTTGCGGCCCTGGCCATCCTGCCGGGGGCGCGCGCCGCCACCATTGCCGAGGTGCGGCAGCAGATTGACCCGGCCACCGGCAAGGCCAAGGACACCGCCACCGAGTTCACCGTGACCGGCGTCGTCAGCGCGCGCGCCACGCTGGCCGACGGCTCGGTGCTGGCATTTGTGCAGCCGTCCGGCGAGGCGGGGCTGCCGGTGCTGGCGACGGCGGCCGACGCCGCGCAATTGCAGCCGCGCAACGAAGTCCAGTTGTCCGGCAAGCTGGCCGACGGGCCCCTGGGCTTTGCCGTGCTCCAGGTCA
This sequence comes from Candidatus Acidiferrum sp., assembly GCA_035506715.1. Lineage (GTDB taxonomy): Bacteria > Verrucomicrobiota > Verrucomicrobiia > Limisphaerales > UBA11358 > UBA11358. The sequence continues at coordinate 24,306 of DATJOW010000031.1, forward strand.
AGCCAGGGTCGGTGACGGCCAGCGGTTCCAACCGGCCCTTCGGCACACCCGAGGCCCGCGGCGCCGACGCCCTGAAGGACGCTTCCGCGCTGGCGGGGCATTACCTCAAGCTGAGCGGCGTTACTTTTCCCGGCGGCAAGTTCGACGACTCCGGCACCTGCAAGGTCAAGGGCGACGCGGGTGAGGTCACGCTGCGGCTGAGCAAGGCCGCAGCCGGCCGCGACATGCCGTCCGGCGCGATGAATATTTACGGGGTGCCGATCAAGGTGGACGGCGGCTGGCAATTATTGACCGCGCGGATTCTGCCGGCCAACGGCAAGGAAATGCAGGAGCTGGCCGTCAAATACACCTGCATGACCTGCCATAATCCGGACACCAAGGTTGTCGGCCCGACCTATCGGGAAGTGGCCGCCAAGTACCGCAACGATCCGGACGCCGAGCAGAAGCTGGTCACCCAGATGGAGAACGGCGGCACGGGCAAATGGGGCCAGGTCCCGATGCAACCCTTCAAAGGCAAGGTTCCGCCCGAGGACATGAAGCAACTGGCGCAATGGATTCTCGGCTACCGCTGGGACGCCGTGCTGGCGGAATAAGTCATGGAAGCCGCCGCTGGCCTGGAAAATTCATGACGCCTGCCCGATATAATCCCTGGCTGTTTCGATTCGCGGTGTTGACGGCACTGGCGACTTTTTTGCTGCTCGGCTTGGGCGGGCTGGTCACCAGCCACGAAGCCGGCATGTCCGTGCCGGACTGGCCGAATACCTACGGCTACAACATGTTTTTGTTTCCACCCGCGCAATGGGTCGGCGGCATTTTCTACGAACACACCCATCGCCTGCTCGCTTCGGCGGTCGGGCTGATGACCACCATTCTCGCCGTGTGGCTCTGGCTCAAGGACGGACGTTCCTGGATGCACTGGCTGGGCGTGGCCGCTTTTCTGGGCGTGGTCGCGCAGGGCGTGCTCGGCGGGTTGCGGGTGACCTTGCACCTGGATTCGCTCGGCATTTTTCACGGGACCATCGCGCAAGTGTTCTTCGTGTTGACCTGCGTGCTGGCGCTGTTCACCAGCCGCTGGTGGGCAAACCTGGTGGCGGACAAATCCCTTTCGCCGGTGCCCGGCGGTTTGCAGACGCTCGTGCTGGCCGCCACACTGCTGGTTTTGGGCCAGTTGATCCTGGGCGCCACCATGCGCCACCAGCACGCCGGGCTGGCCATTCCCGATTTTCCGCTCGCCTACGGCCGGGTTTGGCCGGACACCGGCGCCGACGCCGTGGCGCAGTACAACGCGCAGCGGACGCCCATGAACGGCATCAACCCGGTCACCGCATTTCAAATTGAATTGCAGATGGCGCACCGCCTCATGGCGCTGGCCATTCTCGTCCTGGTGGCGCTGTGCGCCGGGCAGGCGCGCCGACGGCTCGGCGGCCGCGATGCGCTCGCGAGACTGGCGGCCATTTGGCTGGGGTTGGTCCTGGCGCAGGGAACATTGGGCGCGGCCACCATCTGGACCAACAAAGCCGCCGACGTGGCAACCCTGCACGTGTTGGCCGGCTCGCTGGCCCTGGCCCTCGGCGCGTTGTGGTTCCTGATTGCCCGGCACCGTGCCCAACCGTTGACCGAAACCCAGGCCGACGGAACTTTTGGGGCCCAGGCTGCTTTCGCCGCAAACCAGTGAAATGAAAGCCGCCATCGAAGTTCTCTCCCCAACGCTTGCCGCGGAAAAGAGCCGGCTGGCGGTCTTCGCGGACCTGATCAAGGCGCGCCTGACGATGCTCGTGCTGCTCACGACCTGTGTCGGTTTTTACATCGGCTGGCGCGGGGCCATGGATTTTGTCCTGCTGTTCCACGCCTTGGCTGGCACGGCGCTGGTGGCGGCGGGCGCCGCGGCGTTGAACCAGTGGCTGGAGCGCGACTACGACGCCAGGATGCGCCGCACCCAGGACCGGCCGCTGCCGTCGGGCCGGCTGCAGCCGGGCACAGTGATGATTTTCGGCGGCGTGAGCGCAACGGCCGGTTTGCTGTACCTGGCGCTGGCGGTGAACCTGCTCACCAGCGTCATCGGCGCGGTCACCTTTGTCAGTTACCTGTTCATCTACACGCCGCTCAAGCGGGTGACCTGGCTGAACACGGCCATCGGAGCCGTGCCGGGGGCGCTGCCGCCGCTGATGGGTTGGACGGCCGCGCGCGGCGAGTTGAGCGGGGAAGGCTGGGCGCTGTTTGCGATCCTGGCCTTCTGGCAGATGCCGCACTTTTTTGCCATCGCCTGGATTTACCGCGATGAATACGCCAAAGCCGGCTTCAAAATGCTGCCGGTGATTGACGTGGACGGGCGGCGCACGGGGCAACAGGCGGCCAGCTATGCGCTGGCCTTGCTGGTGGTGAGCCTGAGTCCGTTTGTTTTCAAGATGGCGGGGGTTACCTACCTCGCCGCCGCGGTCGCGCTGGGGGCGGGTTACTTAGGATGCGCCATTCTGTTTTGGCAGCAACTGACCCGGGCGCAGGCGCGCCGGCTGTTTCTGGCGTCCATCATTTACCTGCCGCTGCTGCTGGCGGCGATGGTCTGGGACAAGGTCAAATAGGCTATGGAGGCAACCCTTCAACATCCGGCGCCGAAACCCGGCCACGAGGCTCACGGGCATGAGGACCATCACGACCCGGGATTCTGGCGCACGTACATTTTCTCGACCGACCACAAGGTCATCGGCGTCCAGTACGCGCTGGGATCGCTGAGTTTCCTGCTGTTCGGCTTCTTCCTGATGCTGCTGATGCGCTGGCAGATATCCAAGCCGGGCGTGCCGGTGCCGGTGATCGGCCCGCTGCTGGAGAAGGCGCTGGGATCGGCGGCACCCCACGGCGCGCTGTCCCCGGACCTTTACAATTCATTCGGCGCGATGCACGGGACGATCATGGTATTTCTGGCCATCGTGCCGCTGGCCTTTGCGGCTTTCTCCAACGTGGTCCTGCCGCTCCAGATCGGCGCGCCGGACATGGCCTTTCCGCGCGTCAACATGGCGAGTTTCCAGGCGTACGTGGTGGGCGGCGTCATCATGCTGGCCAGCTTCTTCATTCCCGGCGGCGCGGCCCAGGCGGGCTGGACCTCTTATTCGCCCCTGGCCACGGCGATCCCGACCGATGGGCAAACCTTCTGGATCATCGGCATGGTGTTCATCATCACCTCGTCGCTGCTGAGCGCGGTGAATTTCATCGCCACCATCATTCAGCTGCGGGCGCCGGGCATGACCTGGATGCGCCTGCCGTTCTTTGTCTGGGCGCAGTTTGTGACGAGTTTCCTGCTGCTGCTGGCGTTCCCGCCGCTGGAAGCCGCCGCCGTCATGCAGTTGATGGACAAAGTGGCGCACACGAGTTTTTTCCTGCCGACGGGCCTGGCGATCGGCGGGCAGCTGGCCAACATCAGCGGCGGCGGCAGCCCGCTGTTATGGCAGCATTTGTTCTGGTTCCTCGGCCATCCGGAGGTTTACGTGCTCATCCTGCCGGCCATGGGCATCGTCTGTGAAATCATCGCCAACAACACGCGCAAGCCAATCTGGGGGTACAAATCGCTGGTGTATTCGGTGCTCGCCATCGGGTTCCTGTCGTTCATCGTGTGGGCGCATCACATGTACCTGACCGGCATGGGCACCAAGGTGGCGGTGTTCTTCCAGGCCACCACCATGATCATTTCCATCCCGTCGGTGATCATTCTGACCTGCCTGTTCATTTCCCTGTGGGGCGGCTCCATCCGCTTCAACACGCCCATGCTCTTCGCGCTGGCCTTCCTGCCCATGTTCGGCATCGGCGGGCTGACCGGCCTGCCGCTGGGCTTCAACATCAGCGACGTCCACCTGCACGACACGTACTACGTCATCGCCCATTTCCACTACGTCGTCGCGCCGGGAACGATCTTCGCGTTGTTCGCGGGCATTTATTACTGGCTGCCCAAGCTGACGGGGCGGAAGCTGAACGAATTCTGGGGGCGCGTTCACTTCTGGGGCTCGCTGATTTTCATGAACATTGTGTTCATGCCGATGTTCGCGCAGGGCATGGCCGGCATGCTGCGGCGCATGGCGGATGGCGGCGCGAATTACTCGGCGGCAGTCAACGCCAAGGGCGGGGCGGAGGTCATCGGCGGCCTGAGCAGCAACATCATGGAAATGCACACCTGGATCCTCTGGGGCGCCTGCATTTTGGGGCTGGCCCAAATTCCGTTCATCATCAATTTGTTCTGGAGCTTGAAACACGGGGAGAAGGTGGAGAGCGACAACCCGTGGCAGGCAACCACGTTGGAATGGCAGACGGCCACGCCCCCGCCGCACGGCAATTTTCCCGAGGCGCCCCACGTTTACCGCGGTCCGTACGAATACAGCGTTCCCGGGCACGCCACGGATTTTACGCCGCAGGACGAACCGCCAAAATAAATGGTCATGGATTTCCCCTACATCGTCGAACCCCGCCGGGATTCCGGCCTGTACAATGCCAAGCTGGGCATCTGGCTGTTCCTGGCGTCCGAGGTCATGCTCTTCGGCGCGCTGTTTTCGGCCTATGTGCTGTTGCGGGTCGGCGCGGAGCCGGGCATGTGGCCGCACGGTTGGCTGAACATCCCCATCGGCACAGCCAACACGGTTGTGCTCATCACTTCGAGCATCACCACCGTCCTGGCCTGGGTGTCGTGCAAGCTGCGGCAATACGGTCGGTTCAAGTTCTTTCACGCCTGCACCATCCTGCTGGCGCTGACGTTCGTCTGCATCAAGTCGTTCGAGTATCACGACAAATTCACCCATTACGAAATCGCGCTGGCCAACGGCAAATTCGCCGACGGCCATCTGATGGAGAAATCCAAGGATTTTGACCTCGAAAAGAAGACCGGCTCGGTCACGATTCACGGTTACGAGGTGGAGCAGCGGACTGAACTGATGGACCTGCACAGCCCGGAGGCCCGCCGGCGCCCGCGCGAGGAAATCACCCTCCCCGCCGCCGAAATCAAGAAAATGGAACGTTACGGTCCCTGGCACCACACCTACCTGGCCATCTATTTCACGCTGACGGGGTTGCACGCGCTGCACGTCGTCTGCGGCGCGGTCGTCATCGGCTTTCTGTGGGGGCCGGGCACCCGGATGTGGCGGACCGAACCCGAGCGCTTCACCAACCGCATCGAAGTCTCTGGCCTGTTCTGGCACTTCGTGGATTTGGTGTGGATATTTTTGTTTCCGGTTTTATACTTATTGTGAGTTTGGATTATGGCAGAATTGATGCTATGAGCGATCACGAAGTCACGTCCCACGACACGCACTCGGTGCGCGGTTACATTTTCGTTTTTATCGCGCTGCTGGCCGGGACCGGGCTGACGGTGTGGGCGTCGTTCATCCACTTTGGCAGCCAGGAAATCAACATCGCCGTGGCGTTGGTGATTGCCAGCGTGAAGGCGTTTCTGGTGGTGGCGTATTTCATGCACCTGATTTCCGAGCGCAAGATGATCTACTGCGTCATGGGCTTTACCGCGTTTTTCTTCGCGGCCCTGATGGGGCTCACAATTTGGTCCCTGGCGCCGCACAGCATGGTCACTCCGCAACATGTCCCTTAAAACCTTCCATATCATCTTCATCACGCTCTCCAGCGGGCTGGCGCTGGCGTGCGGCGTATGGCTGCTCGTCACCGGCTTTTCCGCGGACGGGACGAAGAAGGACATCCTCTTCGGGATCAGCTCGCTGCTGGGCGGCGTGGGCCTGATCTTTTACGGCCGATACTTTTTGAAAAAGCTCAAAAACATCAGTTATCTATGAAATGGTTCCGCCGATTCTGGCTGGTGCTCGTGAGCGCCGTTGCGGTGACGCCCGCGGCCCTGCCGGCGCGGGCGCTGGCCTGCGCGGCGTGCTTCGGCAAATCCGATTCCTCGCTGGCCCAGGGCATGAACTGGGGCATCCTGACGCTGCTGGGAATCGTCCTGTCCGTCCTGACCTGCTTCGTGGTTTTCTTCGTGCAGGTCGCCCGCCGGGCGGCGCCGGAGGACAACGAAGCCAATCCGCCCAAACCTTCCGTCTGATTTTATGAAGCAATGGTTCGGTGAAAAAATTCTGGGGTTGCCGCCGCTGGCCTCGACCAACGGCCAGGGGGTGGACGACCTCATCATCTACGTGCACTGGCTGATGCTGGCGCTGTTTATCGGCTGGCTCATTTATTTCTTTTACGCGCTCGTCCGATTCCGCCACGCGCGCCAGCCCCAGGCGGATTACGCGGGGGTCAAAAACCACGCCTCGAACTATCTCGAGCTGGCGGTGGCCGGCGTCGAGGCCGTCCTGCTGATTTTCGTGGCCGTGCCGCTGTGGGCCAATGCCGTGGACAAGTTCCCGCCGGCCAGCGAATCCACCGTCGTCCAGGTCGTCGCCCAACAGTTTTCCTGGAATGTCCGTTACCCGGGACCCGATGGCGTGTTCGGCAAGCAGGACGTGAAATTCGTCGCCATGGACAACGTCTTTGGCGTGGATCCGGCCGATGCGAACGGCAAGGACGACATCCAATTGATCAACGAGATCCACGTGCCCGTCAACAAGCCGGTCATCATTTACCTGAGTTCCAAGGACGTGGTCCACTCGCTCAAAATCATCGCCGTGCGCGTCTGCCAGGATGCCATCCCCGGCCTGCGCATCCCGGTCTGGTTCACCCCCACGCAAATTGGCCGGTATCAAATCAACTGTGCCCAGTTGTGCGGGAACGGCCATTCGGCCATGTCGGGGGGCTATCTGGTCGTGGAAAGCCAGGCCGACTACGACCAATGGCTCAAGTCCAAGAGCGGCGGGCCGGCCAGTTTTGAATAGCACCCACCGGCCGCAGACCGCTCCAGCGGAAATCTCACGCGTGCCGTCGATCCGGCCCCGGCGCATTGGGCGCGGCGCCGCCTTGCAAGTTCAACCGATGAAACAGGCTCAGGCTGGCCGATTGCTGAATCGTGGCGGTGCGGAGATTCCAACGGCCGGTGATTTTTGATGAAGTCGAGCCGGCGCCAGACTAAACTGAACGTATGTTTCTGGCCACGCTGAACCAACCGAATCAGTTGCTCCACCTGAACTACATCGGTCATGTGACGCCGGAAGAACTCCGGCGCGGAGGCGAGGACATTCAGGCCATGCTGGCGGATTTAAAGCCGGGCTTTCGCGTGCTGGCGGACTTCGGGCGGCTGGACTCCATGGACATTGCCTGCATGACGGAAATCGGGCGGGTGATGGAGAAGATGGACCGGGGCGGCGTGGGCCTACTGGTCCGCCTGATTCCGGATCCGACCAAGGACATCGGCCTGGATATCCTGACCCTTTTTCATTACCGGCGCCAACCCCGGGTCGTCACCTGCAAGAGCGCGGCCGAAGCGTTCAAGAAACTTTCGCTCTGAGGCCTCTGAAAAGCGTGTAACGTCGACGCTGTGCCTCGATCGGGGGCTTGGCAAATCGCGTGTTTCCGGCCACAGGCCGGACTCTACATCGTGTCCCGAGCTCGCTTTTCAGAGGCTTCGCCCTGAGGCAACCGTTCCTTCACCCGGCTGGCAGGATTTGCGGACGCGGGGTCCGGGGCTGGACGTTCGGCACCGACGGCCCGACGGCCTGGGGGAAATGGATTTTGGAGCGCAGCAGCAACGTGCCCAGGCAAAGATCGGCCAGCGGGAGGACGACGTTGAAGTTCTTGCCCATGTACCGGTGATGCAGCAGGTGATGGCCGTTGAGCCGGAAAAAGATGCCGGAGCGTTCCACGTTGCGCCGGCGGGGGAGGTGCATGCACCAGTGCAAATATTCGTAACTGGCAAAATAACCGGCGCAGGCCAGCGCCGCGCCGCAGAGGATTCCCCATTGGCCGGAGCCAAAGGCCGCCAGCGCGAAGGGCAGCAGCCCCAGCATCACCAACACCGGACCGTTCCACCACGCCATGGGAATGGTTTCCTTGTCTTTTTCATGAATCAGGTGATAGGTGCGGTCGGACTTGAAGACCCGGTGATGGACCAGGGTGTGGGTCTCGTACGGGTAGGTGAATTTTCCGAGGGGCCGGTGCATCACATAGCGATGCAGCGTCCATTCAAAAAACGACGCAAAAACAACGGCAACAACAAAGCCGGCGGCCGCCCAGAAGAAAAATAGAGACATCAGTTATAATTTAGTTGGGTGTAACGCGGCGAAGGATACCAATAATCCTCGCTGTTGCAATGCATAAGTAGGATGTTCCGTAATTTTGTGGCTTGAACCTTAGGGTTGAAGGACTTGCCGCCGGTGCCGGGCCGGGTTCGACAAACCCGGCGGCGGACGGTAAGTTGAATCAGAATGAAAGGCGAGGTGGTCTATCTTTACGCGTTCGATGTGGCGAACGAAATTGTCACGCCCCGCGTGCGGGACATTCTCTCGGAAAAACCGTTTCCGTTTGAAATTCGCATGGACCGCACCCTGCCGAAGGACATGCCGCTGTACAAGCCGCTGGCCATCGAGCCCCCGCCGTTGCCGGCCGCGCTCCGCGGCGCGCCCGTCCGCCGGCTGATCCGCATTTACGACGTGGGCGTCGTCACCGTGATGCTGCGGGTGGCATTTGCGGCCGGTTCACTGGCCGACCTGCTGCCGTTCCACAATCCGAAGCTGGAAACGAGCGAGACCCTGGACGCCGTGGCCTTGAAATTGTGCACGGAGGTCTGCGGCAGCCTCGGGGATGCGCTGGTGGGACGCACCGAATTCCCGCCGCCGCCGGAAGCGTACACGGTGTTTTGCCTCACCGACCTGGACGGGGGGGACGACGTGAATCGCTGGTTGGGCGATCACCGGCGCGAAGTGGCCGGCCTGCTCACCGAAACGCCCGCCGACCAGCTGAGCGAGGCGCAGGTGGGCGAAGTGCTGCGCATCCAGCGCTCGTTCGAGAATTCGGACCTGGCGGTGATTGACTGGGACGCGGCGCTGGTGGCCGACCTGACGGGCTACGTGGACGACGTGTTGTACGCGCTGGAGCTGGCGAATCTGCAACTGGAAGAATTCCGCGTGATGGACCTGCGGCTCGACGCGTATCTCGACCGGGCCTACGACGACCTGGACCGGCGGCGGTTGCCGCTCCTCGGCGGGGCCTCCAAAACTTTGCGCCATCTGCGCCGGTTCCGCGTGGACGTCGCCAAGCTCGCCGACGAGGTCACGCACATCACCAAATTTTTCGGCGACTGGCACCTGGCCCGCGTGTATCTCGGCGCGCGCGACCGTTTCTATCTCGACCAATGGCGCGCCAGCGTGGAACAGCGCCTCGCGCAACTGGACAAGCTCTACAGCGTCTTTCACGCCGAAATGAACGAGCAGCGCATGTTGTGGCTGGAAGCCATCATCGTGATCTTCTTCGCCATCGATTTGCTCATCCTGCTGTTTGTCCGGCACTAAGGCCGCAGGCGCCAAAGCTCTCGCGGCTTGAAGATGCCGACCGGGGTGATGATGCCGGTGATCAGCCCGGGTGGAGTCACGTCAAACCCCGGATTGCGCGCCCCGCTCGTCGGATTCGCCACGCGCACGTAGGCCCGCCGGCCCGGGCGCAGATGGCGGATGGCGGATGGCGGAGTTGAAATGGTGCCCCAGGCGCCGAGTACTTCGCTTTCATCCCGCTCCTCGATTGGAATGTCGAGGCCAGACTTCAGGGTCCAGTCGATCGACGATAGTGGAATGGCCGCATAAAACGGGATGCCATGCCGCCGGGCCAGCACCGCCTTCGTGTAGGTGCCAATCTTGTTTGCGATCTCACCTGTCCGCCCCAACACGCGGTCGCTGCCAACGATGACCAGGTCAATTTCGCCGCGTTGCATCAGATGGCCGGCGGCATTGTCGGCGATGATTTGGTGCGAAATCTTTTGCTGCGCGAGCTCCCAGGCCGTCAGGGTGGCGCCCTGGGAACGCGGCCGGGTTTCATCGCAGAAAACGTGGAACTGTTTGCCCTGCGCCTGGGCGGCATACAGCGGCGCGGTGGCCGTGCCGACATCCACGCACGCCAGCCAGCCGGCGTTGCAGTGCGTCAGTATCTTCATGCCGTTCCGGATGAGTTTCACGCCGTGCCCGCCGATGGCCTCGCAGTGCCGCACGGATTCATCGGCAAATTCCTCCGCGGCGGCCAGCGCCAGCGCCTGCTGTTCGATGACGGTTTCGCCGGAACGCATTGCGGTACGGACGCCGTCCATGGCGTTGACCGGGTCCACGGCGGTGGGTCGGGCGTTTTTGAGCGTCCGGTAGACCGCGTTGAGATGCCGTGAAAACGTCCGCAAGTCGCGTCCGCGAAAGGCCAGCGCGCCCTGGGCCAGGCCGTAGGCAGCCGTGGCGGCAATGGCGGGTGCGCCGCGCACAATCATGTCGCGGATGGCGGCCGCGGTTTCCCGGAAGTTCCGGGTGGCGACAATCCTGAACTCGTGCGGCAGCCACCGTTGCTCGATGAGCCGAACGGCGTTCCGCGCACGGTCAAAAGTGACCGTGCGGAACGGCTGCGAACGGCCGCGGATGGTGACATTCATGGTCCACGATGGTTTCAGGCGAACATCGCGCGGATTCCGGCGGATCGACTTTGGAGCTGTTCGTGCAGCTCCGTGAAATTCTCATCTCACCGAACGCTGATTTTGATCCGTCGGATTTTCGCTTCGATCTGGCGGTAAACGGGGTGCTGGCGCAGCTTGCGCAGGTCGGGGTCGCGGGCCAGGAAGCTGAAGTCGCGATAGCCGAGTTGCAGCGCCCTTTCCAGGGCGAGCGCGGCGCGGTCCAGCTGGTCGGTGAGCGAATAGCTGCAGGCGAGGTTGTAATAAACCAGGGAGTTGTGCGGCTCCAGCCGGGCGAGGCGTTCATCCACCTTGAGGCCTTCGGCGAAGCGCCCGCGTTGCGTGTAGTGATCGCCCAGCAATTGCAGCGCGTCCACGTAGTCCGGAGCGCGGCGGACGAGTCCCTCGAGGAATTCAATTCGGGTGTCGAGGTCGCGCAGGCTGGCGCGACTCAATTTCTTTCTGGTACTGCTCTTGACCGGCATACAACGGCGCAAGTTTTTCCGAGCGGCCGCCCCAAGTCAAGTGGCGGAACGCAAATTTTTTGTGGCGTCTTCCGGCCCATTGTTACAAGACTGTGCCGGGCCTCCGGCCCTGCATTATGAAATGTTTCGTCACCGGCGCCTCCGGCTTCATCGGCTCGAACCTGGTCCGCGAACTCGTCGCGCAGGGTCACCGCGTGACGGCCTTGTTGCGGCCGCATGCGGATGAGCGCGCCCTGGCCGGCGTGGAGTTTCAACGCGCAACCGGCGACGTGCTCGACCGCCGGTTGCTGGAGCGCGAGATCGAGGGCTGCGATTGGTGTTTCCATGTGGCGGCCAGCTACCACTTGTGGATGCGCGACTACGCGCCGATGTATGCAGTCAACGTCGAAGGCACCCGCAATGTCCTCGAAGCCGCCGGCAAAGTGGGTTGCCGGCGCATCGTCTACACCAGCACCGTGGGTTGCATCGGCCTGCCCAAAAAGGTGAAAGGCCGGTACACCCCGACCACGGAGTGGGACCAGCTGTCCACCGATCAACTGACCAACCACTACAAGGCCTCGAAATGGCAGGCGGAATGCGTGGCGGAGAAACTGGTCGGTAACGGGCTGCCGATCGTCATCGTCAACCCCACGGCGCCGGTCGGTCCCGGCGACGGCAAGCCCACGCCGACCGGGCAGATCATCGTGGATTTTCTGAACCGCAAACTGCCCGCCTACCTGGACACCGGATTGAACTGGGTGCACGTCCGCGACGTGGCGGTCGGTCACCTCCGGGCGGCGGAGCAGGGCAAGATTGGCGAGCGCTACATTCTCGGCCACGCCGAAGGCAATTGGACGATGCGGGAGACGCTGGCGGTGCTGGAGGAAATCACCGGCGTGCCCGCGCCCAGGATGCGGATTCCCTACCGCGTGGCGCTGGCGGCGGCCCACGTGGACGAGATGATTTCCCGTTTCACTGGCAGGCCGCCGCGGGCGCCGCTGGCGGGCGTGCGCATGGCCAAATACAAGATGTGGTTCAATCCCGCCAAGGCCATCCAATGGCTGCAATTGCCGCAGACGCCGCCCCGGCAGGCGTTTGCCGATGCGGTCGAATGGTTCCGCGCAAACGGCTATGTGAAGAAATAGGGAATCAACCGCCAAGGCCCCAAGCTACCGAAGACACGGAGCGACGTCATCGCGTCGGGCAAGTGGCCGGGGAAGGGCTATTCGGATTCACGCATCTGAGTGTATTTCCCGGTAGCAACCGCACGCTTCGACCTGCCTCCAATGGATCAAACGCTGATGCCGCCTGCATGGATTCATAAGTAAATATGTCGATACTGTAATAAATTGTCTTGATTACTTATCCGATTTTTATAGACTGACTTGCGGAGACGAAGGCGGCTGCCGGTCAGAACGGCAGTTGTCGTCGGCAACTGCTCTCGCCCCCGGAACTCAAACCACAGGCTGCGCTATGAAGATCATAACTCACCCCATCTGCATCATTGCGTCGTTCATCCTCCTCTCGAACTTCGCTCCGCAACTCTCAACCGCCCACGCCCAAGGCACGGCCTTTACCTATCAGGGCCGGTTGAATAGTGGCGGCTTACCCGCCAGCGGTAGTTACGATCTCAAGTTCACTTTGTGTGACGTGCTCACCGGAGGCACCGCCGTCGCCGGTCCAATTACGAACGCCGCGGTCGCCGTGAGCAACGGGCTATTCATGGTTGCGCTCGATTTTGGCAGCGGCGGGTTCACCGGCGAGGACCGGTGGTTGGAAATCGCCGTGGGCACCAACGGCAGCGGAGTGTTCGTGACGCTGAGCCCGCGCCAGCAACTCAGACCGACTCCATACGCAATCTATTCGCCGAGTGCTGGGACGGCCGCCAGTGCGGCGGCTGTGACCGGCCCTGTGTCCGCGGGCCAACTGACCGGCACCATTTCCTCCAACAACATCGGCACAGGCACCATTACCAGCACGATGTTGGCGGCGGGAAGTGTCACCACTGCGCAACTGGCCGACGGCGCAGTCACGGCCGCCAAACTATACACCGAAACCAACTGGTCTCCGATATTGACACTGGCCAACCCCACACCGGCCGATAGCGACAACTTCGCGACCTCGGTAGCCGCAGTCGAAAACGCCTTCCTGCTGGTGGGAGCACCTGGTGATGACACGGGTGCGACGGCTGCCGGGGCAGCGTACCTGTTCGATGCCAGAGGCTCATTGATGGCCACGATTAACAATCCTGCTCCCGAAGTCGGCGAATGGTTCGGCTACTCCGTGGGGGCCGGAAACAACGTGGTGCTCATCGGGGCACCGCGCGAGAACATCGGCGCCACGGCGGCTGGGGCAGCCTATTTGTTCAGCACCAATGGCACGCTGTTGACAACCTTCACAAATCCTGCCCCGGCGGATTACGAGCAATTCGGCAGGTCGGTGGCAGTTTTGGGAAGTGACCGGGTGCTGGTGGGCGCGCTTCAAGACGCAGGGAACATCGGTGCGGCCTATCTGTTCACCACCAACGGCACACTGCTGACTACCTTCACCAATCCCACGCCCGCCAGCGGTGACAACTTCGGTTATTCCATCACCGCCGTAGGAAGTGATTATGTGCTGGTTGGATCCCCTTTGGATGATGCGGGGGCGAACAACGCAGGAGCGGCCTATCTGTTCACTACGAACGGCACCTTGGTGATGACCTTCACCAATCCCACGCCAGTGCAAGACGAGCAGTTCGGCTACGCCTTGGCCGCTGTAGGCAGCGACCGGGTTCTCATTGCTGCTCCTTGGGAACGGGGGGGCGCCGGCGCGTTTCTGTTCAATACCAATGGCACGGTACTAACCATCTTCACCAATCCCCCGTCGGCCGCTGGGGGGAGGTTCGGCTATTCCGTGGCGGCCTTGGGCAACAACCGCGTGGTCATAGGAGCAATCTGGGCAAATAACGGCACATCTTACCCAGGCGCAGCGTACGTTTTTAACACCGACGGCGCGCTTTTGGCTACGCTTGCCAATCCCACGCCGGCGCAGTTGGACGTCTTCGGCTGCGCGTTGGCGGCCGTGGGAACAAACCAGGTCTTAATCGGGGCCTTCCTAAAAGACCTCGGCGCGGTAGATGCCGGGGCCGCGTATTTGTTTTCGACGGAGCATTATACGCCTGCATTGGTGGCCGATGGATCGCGGGCGAGCTCGATCAATACCTTTAGCCTCGCCGATGACGCGGTGACGAGTTCCAAAATTGCCAATGGCGCGGTAGGGTCTTCAAAGATTGCGAGCGGTGCCGTCGGCGCAAGCCAGCTCAGTTCGGTGGTATTGTCGAACACGTTCTGGGTGCTGAGTGGCAACAGCGGCACCACGCCGGGCACCCAATTCGTCGGGACCACCGACCACCAGCCGCTGGAGTTGCGCGTGCAGGGCCGACGCGCGTTTCGACTGGAACCGGCCACCAATGCGACGCGAGATTTTGGCTTCAGCCCCAACGTCATTGGCGGGTACGAAGGGAACAGCATCGCCGACGGTGTTGTCGGCGCCACCATCGCGGGCGGCGGGCGCGAAGGCTATATCCATCAGATTACCGCGCCGCACGGGACCATCGGCGGCGGGGACCACAACACCGTCAACGGCGAAGACAGCACCATCGCCGGGGGAGGTGGCAACGTTGTGGATGGAAGCTATGCTGCCGTCGGCGGCGGGTTGTTCAATAACATCCAGACCAACGCACTTTATGCCACGATTGGCGGCGGTTATTACAACACCATCCAATGGGGGGTGGAGGCCGGGACCATTGCCGGAGGCGAAGGGAATTCTGTCGAAACTAACGCCAACAGCAGCGCAATTGGCGGCGGCCATTCCAACCAAGTCGGACCCGATGCTTGGTATGCAACCATCGGCGGGGGCAACGGCAACTTCGCTGGCGGCTACTGTGGAACCGTCGGCGGTGGGTATGCCAATAGCACGGCCGGCAGTTTTGTGGGTGTGGTCGGAGGCGGCTATTACAACACCGCGGCCAACGACTACACGGCAGTCGGCGGCGGCGCCGGCAACTTCGCTGGCGGCTACTCTGCGACTGTCGGGGGCGGCTATTACAACACTGCGGCCACCGATTACACAACGGTCGGGGGAGGCCTTGTCAATAATGCCAGCGACAACGCTGCAACCGTCAGCGGCGGCTACGACAACAACGCTACTGGCAATTCCGCAGCCATCGGCGGTGGCTCCCACAACAACGCCAGCGGCAGCTCTGCCACCGTCGGAGGCGGCTACATCAACACCGCCAACGGCGCCAGCGCAACGGTTGGCGGCGGCAATAACAACTGGGCGACCAACGACTCCGCGACTGTACCCGGCGGGCATAATAACATCGCTGGGGGGCAGTTTAGTTTCGCTGCCGGCCAGCGAGCTCGGGCCTTTCACAACGGCACATTCGTCTGGGCCGACAGCATCGATGCGGACTTCTTCTCAACCGGTTCCAACCAGTTCCTCATTCGCGCCGGTGGCGGAGTGGGTATCGGGACCAATAATCCGCAAAGCGCACTGCATGTGGCCGGCACGGTGACGGCCGCTGGCTTTGCGGGCAATGGTGCGGCGTTGAGCGGTTTGAATGCCAGCCAGCTCTCCTTTGGTGCCGTCCCAGCTGATAGGCTCACCGGCACTTATAACAATACCCTCGTCTTGAGTAGCGCAGCAAATGTGCTCGCGGGTGATGGTTCCAGCCTTACCGGGTTGAACGCCAACAACCTCGCCACCGGCATCGTACCTGGCGGGAGACTCGCGGGAACTTATGGCAACACTATTACGTTGAGCAATGCGGCGAATGTGTTTGCCGGCGATGGCTACGGCCTCACTGAATTAAACGCCGACAACCTTGCCACCGGCACCGTGCCGGACATCCGGCTGGCCGGCAAAGTGGCGAGAACGAATCAGGTCTGGCTGTTAAATGGCAACGCCAGCACGACGCCAGGCACACAGTTCTTAGGAACGACGGACAATCAGCCAGTGGAGTTTAAGGTAAATGGGCAGCGGGCCTTGCGGCTCGAGCCGAATGCAACCAGTCCGAATATGGTAGCTGGATACAGCGGAAACTATGTGGCGCCCGGTGTTTATGGTGCCAGTATTGGCGGGGGTGGTCAGACTGGCTTCACCAATTCAGTCTCTGGCACCTTCAGTACTGTCAGTGGAGGTTACGGTAATGCGATTCAGCAGAACGCCTTGAGCTCCACTGTCGGTGGCGGCGACGCCAACACGATCCAGACGAACGCTTCCTACTCCACCATTGGCGGAGGTGAATTCAACACGATCCAGACGAATGCTTCCGGCGCCACCATTGGCGGAGGCCATGGCCACGCGATCCAGGGTCTTTACGGGACCATTCCGGGAGGTAATAACAACACAGCAACCAACTATGCCTTTGCGGCCGGCCTCCGTGCCAAAGCCTATCATACCGGGGCCTTCGTTTGGGGTGATTCAAGCAATGCAGACATCACTTCCACCAATGCCGACTCGGTCACCATGCGCGCCTCGGGCGGTTACCGGTTGTTCTCAAATGCTGGGACCACGGCTGGTGTTTACCTTGCCCCGGGCGGCGGCAGTTGGACGAGCATCAGCGACCGCAATGCCAAGGAAAATTTCCGGCCAGTGAACTTGCGAGTTGTGCTGGAAAAAGTGGCAGCGCTGCCAATGACCACTTGGAACTACAAGAGCCAGGATGCCAACATCCGCCACATCGGACCCATGGCCCAGGATTTCAAGGCTGCTTTTGAAGTGGGTGAAACTGATACGGGCATTGCAACGATTGACGCCGAGGGCGTGGCGCTCGCCGCGATTCAGGGCCTGAACCAGAAGCTGGAAGCGACCCGCGCAGAGAACGCGGCGTTGAAACAGCAGGTCGCCGAACTTAAGCAAATGATCCTGCAACTCGCCCAAAACCGCCGGAATGACTAAACCACCCAGATTCGTAGAAGACGACGTGAGGAGTCTCTGACGGGAAGCATGAGCCTCGCGACCTCGGCTCCTGCGGACTGAAAGGAAAGCATGGCCATGAAAACCAAAATCTTGTGGACAGCGCTGGCGCTGCCGGCGCTGTGGCTGCCATCAGAATATGTCTCCGCTCAAAGCCCCCCGGTGTTGAACATTCAAGTTGCCGGCGGGGTTTCCCAATTGACCCTCAAAGGCGCCACCGGCGCGGTGTGTCAAATCCAGTATCTCAACGCGCTGGGCAGCTCGAACACCTGGCTTTGCCTGACCAACCTGGCGGTGCCGAACAGCCCTTGTCTGCTCTCCGACGTGAGCTCGCCTGGGGTGCCCTGCCGGTTTTACCGCGCCCTGATCGCGTCGCTGCGCCTGTCGCTCGTGCCGGCGGGTTCGTTTTCCATGGGCGACGCCTTCGGCGATCTGGGCGCCGACGAATTGCCGGTTCACTCGGCGACTGTGAGCGCGTTTTCCATGGACCGGACAGAGGTATCGAAAGCGCTGTGGGACATCGTCTATGCGTGGGCGACAAACAACGGCTACAGTTTTGCCGTCAACACAGGATTGGGTAAGGCCCCCGCGCATCCGGTGGAGTACGTGAACTGGTATGACGCGGTGAAGTGGTGCAACGCCCGCTCCCAACTGGAGGGCCTGACGCCGTGCTACTACACCAACGAAAGCCTGACGGGCCTGTATTGCGCCGGCCAGGTCGTGATGAGCAACTCGTTCGTGAACTGGGCGGCGACGGGGTACCGGCTGCCAACGGAGGCGGAATGGGAGCGGGCCGCGCGCGGCGGCGCTGAGGGTAAACGGTTCCCCTGGGCGGACACGAATGTCATCACGCACAGCCGCGCCAATTACAAAAGCAGCACCGGCTATTCCTATGATGTCAGTCCCACCCTCGGTTATAACCCGGCGTTTACCAACGGGCCGCTTCCCTACACCAGCCCGTGCGGCTATTTCGCCACGAACGGATTCGGATTGTATGACATGGCGGGCAATGTGTGGGAATGGTGCTGGGATTGGTACGATGCGAACTGGTATGCCAACGCCGCCGCGTCCCAGGCAGACACGCGTGGTCCGGTTTCCGGCACCAAGCGGGTGTTGCGGGGAGGTTCGTGGGACGCCAGCGCCCCCGACAATTGTTGCGCCCTGCGAGAAAGCAAAACCCCCTCCGGCGCCGTCACCGAAACCGGCTTCCGTTGCCTCCGGAAGCCGTGAACCGAAGACCGTTCCCGGAACCCTCCGCACGATCTGGCCATTTCCGCAGACGTGCCATCCAAGACAACGGTGGCCGCTTGATTCATCAACCGATTCATTCCCGTGGCCAGTTTGCCCCGCCCGGCTCGGCGAAATGGTGGCCGGCATCGTCGTTAGCGGCGAAGACCGTTAAGTAGTGGGCGTGTTCTCGAACGCCGGCAACATCGACGCCAGTAACATCGCCTCCTCGGTTTGCCTCAACGGGCACATGAAAAAATGCGGTGCCCAGGCAATGTCTGCAATTAAAGCATCGGCTTTGGCAAAAGTTGGCTTGCCATTCCGCTCCACCTTGTGAAAAAATTCACGAACCATTTATGGCACACGTTAAACTCCACATTCCGGGCCCGGTCGAGGTGAGTGAGAAGACCTTCAAGGCCTTCTGCTCGCCCATGATCGGGCATCGCGGCCAGGGATTCAAAGACCTGTACGCGAAGATTCAACCGCAACTCCAGCAACTGCTCTACACCCAGCAGCCGGTGTACATCTCCACCTCCTCCGCCTGGGGCGTGATGGAGGGCGCCATCCGCAATCTCGTGACCAAAAAAGTTCTGAACTGCATGAACGGCGCGTTCTCGGACAAGTGGTTCGACGTGTCCAAACGCTGCGGCAAGGACGCCGAGGCCCTGCAAGTGCCGTGGGGTTCGCCCATCCGCGCCGAGGCCGTGGACCAGAAGCTCGCCACCGGCCAGTTCGACGCGATGACGGTGATTCACAACGAAACCTCGACCGGGGTGATGAGCCCGATCTACGAAATCGCCGCGCTCAAGAAGAAATATCCCGATGTCATGTTCATCGTGGACACGGTCAGTTCGTTGACGGCGACGAAGATCGAGTTCGATGCGCTGGGCATTGATGTGATGCTGGCCGGCACGCAGAAGGCGTTTGCGCTGCCGCCGGGCACGGCCCTTTTCACCTGCTCCAAGGCGGCCCTCGCCAAGGCGGCCACTGCCAAGGACCGCGGCTATTACTTCGACCTGGTCGAGTTCCAGAAAAACGCCGAGCAGAGCATGACGCCCAGCACGCCGAGCATCGGCCACGTTTATGCGCTGGCCTCCAAGCTCGAAGACATTTTTGCCGAAGGTCTGGAAGCCCGTTACGCGCGGCACCGCAAAACGAACCAGATGATCCGCGACTGGGCGAAAAAGCATGGTTTCACCCTGTTTGCCGAACCCGGTTTCGAATCGCTGACACTGACGTGTGTCAACAACGGGGCCAAGCCCGGCGGCCGTGCGCCGGTGGACGTGCCGAAGTTGCAGAAGCTCGTCAAGGACCAGGGCTTCCTGATTGACGGCGGTTACGGAAAAATCAAGGGCACGACCTTCCGCATCTCGAACATGGGCGACGAGACTGAAGCCACAATGAACCCGCTCATCGCCGCGCTCGACAAGGCGATGAGCCAGCTTTGACGGCAGGGACAGTGCGCTGCGCTGTCCGACCGCCGCAACGCTGCGTCCCTCCGCAGTTAGCCGGTTTTGCTTTTCGTTCGCCTCCGGTGCGGCACAATTCCGTCGTGCAAACCGGTTACCGCCTCGTCCGCCTGCGCAACGGTGCTTGCTCCGTCCGCTCGCTGGCCGAGGACGAGACGTTTCATCCGGGCATCGGTCCGGCGGCGGAGGCCGAGGCGCTGTACGTGCGGCAATTGCACCTGCTGGAACGGGTGCAGGCAAGCAACGATGAATTTGTGATTTGGGATGTCGGTCTTGGAGCAGCCGCCAATGCACTGACCGCTGTTCGGGTTCTCCAGGAAAATCTGGCCGGTTCAAGCGCTGCGGCTCAGGAGAGCCGCGCTCCAAAAAAAATCCGTCTCATCAGTTTCGATCAAACATGCGCCGCCGCCGCCTTCGCTCTCGAACATGTATCCGATCTTGGCTATCTCGCCGGGTTTGAATCGGTGCTGGCGGACTTAATGAAGGCAGGGACAGCGCGCTGCGCTGTCCGGACGCCGCAGCGCGGCGTACCTACCGAATCTGCGACAGTAAATTTCAGCGCAGGTCCGCTCCAGATCGAGTGGTCATTGCGCCTCGGTGATTTTCCACCGCTGTTGGCAAACTCAGAACTTAAAACTCATAACTCAGAATTGCTCCCGCCCCACGCTATTTTGTTCGACCCGCATTCGCCGAAGAAGAATCCGGCCATGTGGACGGTTTCGCTCTTCGCCAACCTGTTCCGCCACTTGGACCCGGAGCGCCCGTGTGCGCTGGCCACGTTCACACGCAGCACGATGGCCCGCGTGGCGCTGCTCCTGGGCGGGTTCTTTGTGGGCGTGGGCCATCCCTCGGGTTTGAAGGAGGAAACTACTGTGGCGGCGAACCGGCTGGACCTGCTCGACGAACCGCTCGACTGCCGCTGGCTGGAGCGAGCCAAACGGTCCGGCAGCGCCGAGCCGTTGCACGAGCCGGTTTACCGACAAGCGCCCCTGTCGGCAGAAACCTGGGAACAATTACGCCAACATCCGCAATTCGCGCGATAGGAATCACCTTCCGGTCCGTAATTTCCTGGGAGCGCTGGCGTCTCGCCGGCGTGTTCCGCCTTGTCTTATTTGCCGGCGTGGACGCCGGCGCTCCCAAGGAAAAGCCTTGTCTGATAATCCACACTTGCGCCGATGGCTGGATGGGCGAAACTGTTTTGGAATTATGCCGCAGGTGCAGTCGGAATCATCGCCCGTTGGCCGGGAGCAATCTTGGTGGCTCCGGGGTCTTCGCATTCTGGTGATCGGGCGCCATCCCCGGAGAACCCTCATCCGGGTGATCGTGCTCATTGTTCTGAGCTTCGTGGTCTTCAAATTCGTCCTGTTGCCCATCCGCGTCGAAGGCATCAGCATGCTGCCGACTTACCAGGATCATTCAGTGAATTTTGTGAACCGGCTGGCTTACCTCCGGCGCGAACCCCAACGCGGCGACGTGGTCAGCATCCGGTTCGACCGCGAGGAAACCAATACGCTGACCGGAACCCCTCCGGCCGGCGACTGGCTGAAGACGCCCCACGTCATGTTGCTGAAGCGCGTCATCGGATTGCCGGGCGAAACGGTTGCGTTTGTCAATGGGCGTGTGCTGATAAACGGCGAAGCGCTGGAGGAACCGTACGAAAAGACGCCGTGCAACTGGGACCGTCCGCCGGTCAAGGTCGGTCCTGATGAATATTTCGTTGTCGGCGACAATCGCACCATGCCGTGGGAGGGGCACATGTTCGGCCGGGCGCAGCGCCGTCAGATCGTCGGCAAGGTCATCTTGTGAAAACCGCCCTGCGCATCGGCTTCGCTCTCGCCCTGTCGGTTCTGGCCGTCTGGCTCTGGACGGTTCTGTTTCCCAGTCCGGAAAAGGTCATTCGCCGGCGCTTGTTGGAACTGGCCCGCACCGTTTCCACGCCGGGTAATGAAAGCGATCTGGCGCGGTTGGCGGCGGCGCACGGCGTGGCCGGTTTCTTTTCCACCAACATCGAATTGAACATCGAATCACCCCGGTATGGCCGGCAGAACTTGACGGATCGCGAGGAGATCACCCAGGCGGTGTACTACGCCCGTTCCCGACCCGGCGGTGTGCAAGTGACTTTTCCCGATATCACCGTGACGGTGGCGCCGGACCGACAATCCGCCGAGGCGCATCTGACGGTGGAGGCGCGGCTGGGCACGGACCCGGATGCCACCGTGCAACAGATGAAGTTCAACCTGCGTCTCGTTGACGGGCGATGGCTCATCACCCGCGTCGAAACCGTCCGCACGCTCTCCCGCCGGCCGCCCGTCCGATCCGGCATTTTGAACTTTGCTCTGCGGCAGGCTCCTTTCATAGTGAGGGCATGAATGTTTTTGTCACCGGCGGCGCCGGCTACATCGGGTCCATCTGCACGGAGGAACTGCTCAACGCGGGCCACGCGGTCACGGTGTATGACGATTTGACCGAAGGCCACCGTTCGGCGGTGGACCCGCGCGCGAAATTCATTCCCGGCAAACCTGAGGAACCCGGCGACATCCTGAACGCCGTCAAGTCCACGAAGCCGAACGCCATCATGCATTTTGCGGCCAACGCGCTGGTGGGCGAGTCCATGACCAACCCAAAAAAATATTTCCACAACAACGTGGTCAACGGGCTCAAGCTGCTCGACGCCGCCGTCGAGTGCGGCGTGAAAAAGTTCGTGTTCAGCTCCACCTGCGCCACGTACGGCCCGCCCGACCGTGTGCCGATGACCGAGGACCTGCCGCAGCGGCCCATCAACCCCTACGGCGAATCCAAGCTCATGTTCGAAAAGATCCTGATGTGGTACCGGCAGGTTTATGGACTGGAATTCATTGGGCTGCGCTATTTCAATGCCGCCGGGGCCAGTGAAAAATTTGGCGAACATCATCGCATCGAAACGCACCTGATTCCGAACGTGCTGTTCGTGGCGCTGGGGCAAAAACCGCAGTGCGAGATTTACGGGACGGATTATCCCACGCCCGACGGCACGTGCATCCGCGACTACATCCACATCGCCGACCTGGCGCAGGCGCACATGCTGGGATTGCAGCCCGGCAAAACCGGCTTTTACAACCTGGGCAACGGCGACGGTTATTCCGTCCGGCAGGTCATCCAGATGTGCGAAAAGGTGACCGGCAAAAAGATTCCGACCGTGGAAAAGCCGCGCCGGCCGGGCGATCCGCCCAAACTGGTGGCGTCTGCGGAGAAGGCTGTTCGCGAGTTGGGCTGGAAACCGAAGTATCCGAAGCTGGAAGACATCGTGGCCACTGCCTGGGCCTGGCACCAGAAGTATCCGAACGGATATCCGGATTGACGCGGATTTGTTTTACCGCCAAGACACCAAAGCGCCAGGAGTTTGACCACAAAACACACGAATGACACGAAAGGTCGGGACCACCGCCGGGGCGTCCAATCTAGTAGGGTGTGATGCCTGCCGGGCTGTAGCTCCCAAGCGAAGGCCGGTCCCTATCGCGCCGCTCAGAATACATCCGCAGACTACGCAGAGGTCAGAGATTTCACGGAGTCACACGAATTAAAGCCCTGAACGGCTATTGTCGTTCGCCTCGGCCGAGGCTTTCATTCGTGTCAATTCGTGAAATTCGTGTCAAAAGAATTCCCCATCCATGAAAATTCCGTCGCCGTTAGAATTCCTTCACCGGCTGAATTTCTCGGGCAGCTGGCCAGAAAAGGCCCCGTATTCGTCACTTGGCATTCGGCCGAGCCGATTGGTTTCCGGTTTTTGGAAGGCGGTCCTTATGACGGCAAATCCTTGCCCGTTGTTGTCACTGTGAGCTTGCCGTGTTTCACGCCTTTGGCGGTGATGAGTTCGTCGGCGATTTTGCGAATGACCCCGGCCTTGCCGCGTACCAGCAGCACTTCCAGGCAGTTGTGATGGTCCAGATGCACGTGCACCGTTGAGAGAATCACGTCGTGATGATCGTGCTGGATGTCCGTGAGCGTGGCTTGCAGGTGCGGCTTGTGATGGTCATAGACCAGCGTGATGGTGCCGGCGATGTGTTCGTTGCCGGATTTCTGCCGGTGTTCGACCAGATGATTGCGAATCATGTCGGCGATGGCCAGCGATCGGTTGTCGTAGCCCTTTTCACCTGACATTTCATCCAGTTGCCGCAACAGCGCCGGCGGCAGAGACACACTGAAACGGCTGACAGTTTCTTTTTTCATGGCAAACAATGGCATCGTAGGCCAATGCCGCTTTTTGTCAAAGAGGGAAAGCCGTCCTACCGGACAAAGCTCTATTTTGAATTTGTTTCGGAAGCCGGCAGTTTTTCGATTACGAATAAATCCTTTTCCGGGAGTTCGCCGCATTCACGGGCAAGCGGCTCCAATTGCGCGTCGGGCGCATTGCGGATTTTGGCCAGATACTTCTGGTTCAGTTTGAGCAGCAACACCGGGCCGGTTCCGTCCTTGCGCCGGACGTTGACATGGACGTCGGCCATGGTCAGGGCTTCAGCCAGGCGGATATCCAGTCGCCCGATGCTGTTGCCAGTGCCAACGACGAGACCGTCGGCAATGCACGAATACGGCGTCCGGAGCGGGATGTAACAAACGACGTCCAATTCGTGCTGCCCCCAGGTCGCATTCAGTTCGTGCAACGCCGCCTTGCCTAGGCGCCAGCCAAGAACATTCCACGGCCCAACGTGGCCGTGCAGACTCTTGATATCGCTCCACCAGTTGGTCGGTTCCTGGGCCTGATTCCAGATATTCGATCCGGGTTGGGAATGGACGGCGGAATCATCACCAGGATGAGCGTGGAGTTTCATCGTCGTTAAAATGGTGAAGGTTAAAATCGCAAGACCAAGCAGAATTGAATTTTTCATAGCTAGGATTTCATTCGCTGTTGAACTGTGTGCCATTGCGGTCGGCAAACCGGGCGAGGACGCCGCCTGCGCCGGTGCGGCGATACCAACTGTCGCTCGTCAGCGGCGCGTAGGCGTTTTGGCTGCGCGGGCTGTCCGGCTGCGGGCCAAGACTCCAAATCACCCAGCGCACCGGACTCGCTTTGGCGTCCGTGAAATACTTGCCGCCGCCGCTCATGTCCGGCGCATTGGTCGGAACCCAAAGCGAGTAATTTCCGGCGGGTGCGCCGTTAAGCAGTTGAGGGCCGGGCGCGGCGTATTTGTAGGTGTGGCCGGGGTTGAATAAATCCTCCAGGTCGGCTTCCAGCCCGCCTTGGTTTCCACGCGACAGGTAGCGTTCGTTTGCCAATTCGACCGGCAATTCGCACCAGTGGGAAGCCAGATCGCTGTTGCAGTTCACGCGCACCGGCGGAATTTTCCCGGCGTAATCGGTCGCATACATTTCCACCACCAGCCCGAGGCCGTTCAATTCGACGCGCACCCGCGCCACTTTGGATTTTTCCTTGGCGCCGGCGAATGCGGGTAACAACAGCCCGGCCAGCACGCTGATGATGGCGATGACCAGCAGCAGTTCAATCAGCGTGAAAGCGGATTTGTTTGGGACGGGCGGCATCGGTTTCAAGATTACTGAACGCGGTGCAGACGGAAAAATTTCTGCGCGCCGCCAGGCGTCAGCACGATGGTATTTTGCCCGTTCACGAGCGCGGGCGCATTCGTCACCGCCGTCCAGTTTGTTCCAGCCGGCGAATCACAGCTTTGGACTTCGTAGTTCGCCAGCGACGCCGGCCAGGTAATGACGGGCTGATTCGCCAGATTCAACACCACGCTGGAGGAAGGTGTGATTTCCTGCACAAACAATTCGTAGCCGAACGTGCCGTCCGTGCCCGAGCCGGATTCCTGAAGAAACACACCGGTCGCGTCAAATTGGTTTGTTGGCGCGGGGCCAAGGTCGTAGAGCGGATGAATCAGCGGAAATTGCCGGCCTTGGCCGTCGGTTGCCGTGCAATAGCGCAAGCTCCAGTCGGCATTCGTGTTCCAACCGGAGGTGGTGACCAGGGTCAGGCCGTTGATGCGAACGCGCATGCCCTGATAATGCTCGCCTCCAGTTGCGCGCGTTGGATCAAACATGTCGTAATGCCCCGTCGGGCCAAGATTCGTGCCGACGACCGATGACAGGGAAATGACCTGAGGCGCGGGCAAGCCGAAATTGGATGACACGAGCGAAATTGCAAAATCATAGGCCGGGTCGGTGCTGTGTTCCTCGTTGACGTTCTGCATCCCGCCGTAAAACAGCGAGCCGTTGGCCTTAATCATGACCAAATCGCCTTTGTGTAAGGCGTAGCCGGTGGCGGGGTCATGGCTCACGCGGTTCACTTCCAAAGTCCACGTCGGATTGTCGTAGCTGTCGCTGCCGTCGTGCGGTTCCCAGGGGAGATTGCCGTAATTCTGCGCCATCCAGCACTCGACGCCGCCCCGGTCGCCGCCGCCGAGTGCTTGGACGAATACCTGCCATTCACCGCCCAGGTTGAACGCGTTCGCGCCGTTGTTCCACGGCAAATAATTTGGCGTCGAATCCAGCATTTCGCCGGGATCGGTCAGCGGCACGCCGACCAACGTGATCGGGTAACTTCCGTTCCAGGTGCTCACGCCGCTGGCGTCCACCGCCTCCAGATTGGAAAAGGACTCGGCCCTGAGGGGGTTCGCGACCAGCAGCAAGCCGGCAAAACCAACGGTTACCGGGTGAAAGATGGTTGTCCAAGCCCGTCGCAAATCCGGCGCTTGACCGCAGGCTGATTGAAGTGTTACGCTCACGAACAACAGTGTTACCGGTTTGATTGATGTTACGCAATATAAAAATCGTGTTACTAACAAGTTATTAGTCGGCATTTATGCACATACCGGACGGATTTATCGACGGCAAGACGGCGGCGGCGGCGGCGGTCGTTTCGGCCGCGGGCGTGGGTTTTGCCCTGCGCCAGGTGCGGCGCGAACTGCCGCCGCGCAAGGTCCCGTTGCTGGGTCTGGCGGCGGCTTTTCTGTTCGCGGCGCAGATGGTGAATTTCCCGGTGGCGGGCGGAACATCCGGCCACCTCGTCGGCGGTGCGCTGGTGGCGGCCCTGCTCGGGCCAAGCGCGGCGGTAGTCGTCGTCACCACCGTCCTGATCGTGCAATGTTTTTTATTCCAAGACGGCGGCGTCACCGCGCTGGGGGCCAACATTTTCAACATGGCCATCATCAATTCCGTCGCCGGTTACTCAATTTACCGGCTGGTAGGCCGGTGGCTCAAAGGCCCGCGCGGACAGGTGACGGCAATTGGCTTTGCCGCCTGGTGCGCGACCGTGCTGGCGGCGATTTGTTGCGCCGGCCAATTGGCTTGGTCCGGCACGATTCCCTGGTCGGTGGCGTTTCCCGCCATGGCCACCGTGCACATGCTCATCGGCGTCGGTGAAGGCTTGATCAGCGCGCTGGTGTTCCTGGCCGTCAGCCGCGCCCGGCCTGATCTGATTGCCGCAACCACACCGACCGGTGGATCCCAACGCCCCGGCGAACTGTTGGGTTATGGATTGCTGGTCACGCTGGGCGTGGCGGTCTTTGTGGCGCCGTTTGCGTGTTCGTGGCCAGACGGATTGGATTCCGTGGCGGAAAAGTTCGGCTTTAGCCACAAGACCTTGGCGGTATTGCCGGCGCCAGCGCCGGATTATCAAATGCCTGGGATTCACTGGGCGGTTGGCGCGACGGCCACGGCGGGAGTGATCGGTTGTCTGATTGTTTTTGGGCTGGCGCTGTTGATGGGACGCTGGCTGGTGCCCAAACCGAAGGAGCCGTGAGCGTTCATCTGATCAGCCATCATCACGCGCACCACGAAAGTCCGGTGCACCGGTTGCCAGCCGGGCTGAAGCTGGGAGTGGCGCTGATCGTCATCGCGGGTACCGTTATCCTGCCGATCCGGTGGCATGCTTGGTTTATCAGCGTAGCGGCGATGCTGATTTTGACAATGGGGTTGAGCCGGTTGCCATTGTTCTTTGTCCTGAAACGGCTGTTGGTGTTGTCGCCGTTCGTGCTGGGGGTGGTGCTGGTCAATGCCTTCCAGCCGGCTGGGCGGGCCAACTGGCTGGCCGTTGCGGTGAAAAGCGGCTTGTGCCTGCTTACCGTCATACTGGCCTCCAATACGACACCCTTCAGCCAGACTCTCCGCGTGCTCAAGTCCCTGCATGTTCCAGCGCTGCTCGTCACCACGATAGCACTCATGCACCGTTATCTGTTCGTGCTGGCGGACGAGGTGGAGCGGATGCGCCGGGCGCGCGCGGCCCGCACGTTCACGCGCGGACGGCGATTCGAATGGCGGACGCTGGCCACCGTGGTCGGGCAATTGTTCATCCGCGCCTCGGAACGGGCCGAGCGCATCTACGACGCGATGTGCGCCCGGGGGTGGAAATGAATGCGATCGAGGTCACCAATCTGAAATACCGTTATCACGACGGCACCGAGGCGCTGCGGGGGATCAGTTTCCGCATCGCCACCGGCGAATGCGTGGCCTTGCTCGGCCCGAACGGTTCCGGCAAATCCACCATCCTTCTGCATTTGAACGGCATTTTGCCAGAGAAACCGTCCGGTGACGGCACGGTTAGGATTTTGGACCACACGGTTGCGCCGCCGACCATGGAAAAAGTCCGCCGCCAGGTCGGCCTGGTGTTTCAGGACCCGGACGACCAGCTTTTTTGTCCGACGGTGCAGGAGGATATTGCGTTTGGCCCGCAGCAGTTGGGTTGCAGCGACGGGGAGGTGGCCGCGCGCGTTGAAAAGGCGCTCGCCCAGGTGGGTCTGACCGGCTTCGGCTACCGGGCTACCCATCATTTGAGTCACGGCGAAAAGCGCCGTGCCTGCCTGGCCGGCGTGCTGGCATGCGCGCCGGAGATTTTGATACTGGATGAACCGACGAGCGACCTCGACCCGCGTGGCCGGCGCGAGTTCAAGGCATTGCTCCGGGAAATTCCGGCGACGAAACTGATCGCCACGCACGATTTGGAACTGGCGGTTGAACTGTGCGACCGGGCCATCGTTTTGGATCACGGACAGATCGTCGCCGACGGGCGGACGGTGGAATTGTTGAACAACGAGAGTTTGATGCTGGCGCACGGTCTGGAGTGCCCGCACATTTTACGGCACCGACATCCGCACTGATTTGCGTTGGCCGGGCACATTTTCTGCTTTCCAAAATTCCGCGGCCGAATTAGCGTTGGGGCGGCCGGTGGCGGACAAAGTTGGCCATGAAAACCATATATTTCATTGAGGATGACCCGGTGGTGGTGAAGGTTTACGGCGCGAAATTTCAGCGCGAGGGTTTCCGGGTGGAGGTGGCGGAGGACGGCCTGGCTGCCCTGAAAAACCTGCTCAAAATCAAACCCGACATTGTGCTATTGGATCTGATGATGCCCAAATTCAACGGCGTGGACGTGTTAAAATACATCCGGTCCACCCCCGAATTGCAGAAGACCCCGGTGATCATCCTGTCCAACGCCCACATGACAGCCCTGGCGCAGGAAGCCGCAGCCTTTGGCGCTGAGAAGGCCCTGCTCAAATCCAGTTGCACTCCCAGCATCCTGCTCGAAGCCATCAACAACCTGCTGCGCGGCGCGGAGGCGGACAGCAACTCGACCCAGCGCCTGGCCGCGCCGAAACCGCCTTCGGACAAGCCGCCATCCTGATTCCGGGGCGGGGCCTTAATATGGTGCAGCGTTGAGCCAGCGGCTCAACCGTCGAGCGGTAGGCTCGACCCGGTCGCCGCCAATTGAAAACCCAGCTGATTCCAAAATTGGCTTGCCAAGCCCGCTCGACGACCGGCATTATCCGACATGGCAGCCACGCGACAGTCCTCTTCCGATGATCCGTTCTACCAACCGGCGGATCAGTTCTTCCCCGCAAATCAAAAGCTTGGCCTGACGTTTGATGACATCACACTGGCCACGCTCTATTCGGAAATTCTCCCGCGCGACACGCAACTCGACACCACGCTGGCGGAAGGATTGCAGCTCAACATCCCCGTCATTTCCTCCGACATGGATACCGTCACCGAGTCGCGCATGGCCATTGCCATGGCGGCCAACGGCGGACTGGGCCTCATCCATTACAACCTGCCGGAACGGCAGCAGCTTTCCGAGGTCAGCCGCGTCAAACACCACGTGCACGGCCTCATCCAGGAACCGGTGACGGTGGCGCCCGACCAGCTCATCGGCGACGTCCTGAAAATGATCGAGGAACGAAAGTTCGCCTTCGGCACCTTTCCCGTGGTGGACCAGACCGGGAAATTGGTCGGGCTGTTGTCCGGCCACGTGGTCAAGCCGCGTTATGCCAAGCGCAAGGTGGCCGAGGCGCTCACCCCCCGGGCGCAAGTCCATACCATCCACCGGAAAGAACTCGGCAAGGATCCCATCGCCCGCGCCGACAAATTTTTCAACGAGCACCTGGGTATTCACAAGCTGCTGGTGGTGGATGAAAAGGACCATTTGCGCGGCCTGTTCACCATGAGCGACATCGAACGGATCGCGCAGGAACGCAACGCGCAGTTCAAGCCGGCCCGCGACGCGCATTTCCACCTGATGTGCGGCGCGGCCGTTTCGGCCACCCGCAATGCCTTCGGCGAACTGGATCGCGAGCGCATCCTGAACCACGTGGGTGGGCTGGTGGAACGCGGCGTGGACGTGGTGGCCGTTTCGACCGCGCACGGCCACAGCAAGGGCGTGGGCGACACCGTGAAGGTGTTGCGCGACGCCTTTCCGAAGTTGCCCATCATCGCCGGCAACGTCACCAGCGCGGCCGGCGTGGAATACCTGGCCGACTGCGGCGCCAACGCCGTCAAGGTGGGGCAGGGGCCGGGTTCCATCTGCACCACGCGCGTGGTGGCCGGCGTGGGCATCCCGCAAATGACGGCGCTGTACGTCTGCTCGCGCGCGGCGGCAAAGAAGAAAATCGCCATCCTCGCTGACGGCGGCATCACCAAGTCCGGCGACATTGTGAAGGCGCTGACGCTGGCACAGGCGGTGATTTGCGGCGGGATTTTCGCCGGCTGCACCGAGGCGCCCGGCGACATCATCGAAATCGGCGGCAAACTGTACAAGCAGTATCGCGGCATGGGCAGCCTGGCCGCCATGAAGGCCGGGTCGGCGGCGCGTTACGGCCAGCCGACCAATCCCACGCAAAAGGTTGCCGCCGAAGGCATCGAGGCGCTCAAGGAGGCCTGCGGCTCGGTGGACCGGGTGCTGGCCCAGCTCATCGGCGGCATCCAGTCCGGCATGGGTTATCTCGGCGCGGCCAATCTGGCGCAACTCCGGGAGAAAGCCCGCTTCATTCGCGTCAGCCCCGCCGGCATGAAGGAAGCCGCCCCGCACGACGTGGTGGAATTGAAGACGGGGAATTAGTTAGTAGTTGATAGTTAGTGGTCAGTAGCTAACCATCTGGAAGATCACGCCCGATTGACTTCAAATAGGAATTTAGTTGCGGGACAAGATTGTCCACCAACGGTTTGATTTTCCTTACGTCAGCCGACGTAAGCAGGTTTCGTTTGAAGGCGCGTCGAAGGAAATGTTGGGTTTCATTCAACGAGCCCCGCGCGGTCTTCACAAAACGCCGGTTGTCCTGGAAACTATGGCGACCAGTTCCTTCGGCAATATTTGCGCCGATGCTGTCAGCGCTCCGCACGATTTGTCTGCCGACCGTGTCGCGGGCGAACGTGTTCCAACGGAGCACGATTTTCCAAATTTCGTCTGCCAGTTCTTCAGCCAGCTTATAGACCCGCAGATTCTCAAAATTTGTCCGATTCATTATTCGAAGTATTATCGCGTTCAGCTATTCCAGGCACCGATTACCGACTACCCAGCGCCGACAACGCTACGGACTACCGACTACTGACCACCAACTGGCTCCTAAAACACGATGGGCTCGTTCAACTTGCCGCATTGGATGCAGCGGGATCGGTCCACGTCGGCGTCGTCGGTATAGACATAACCGCATTTTTCACAGCGGAAGATGCGGTCCTCGGTGTGCGTCGGCCCGAACCGGCGGCGGCGCATTTCCGAATAGATGCCGATGCCGCATAGCGCGCCCAGCATGAACGCCACATAGACCACGATCATGGCGGGAATGCTCATGAAATAGCGCGGGTTGAGCCGTTCACGGTTGGATTGGTTGCATCCGTGCCGGCGCCGGCGGCAGACGCGGGGCGGAGGGCATTTTTAATGGTTAGATTCATCGCTAACCGCTGGGCGGTTGGTGGCAGGAGGGGGCACGGTGTGCCAATCGATGACCAGCCGGCCCTGGGTTGGCCTTGGACCCGGCGCAAACCGCGCGCCGCGGGCCAGCTCGAGCGCCCGCTGGTCCGCGACATCATATCGGCTGGCAGCCACCGCCGGATCATCCGCCGGCAACAGAACCGCGGAAACTACGTTCCCGGCCGCATCCACCAACAGCTGCACCCGGCTCGGCGCAATCACATCGTTGTAGGGCAGCGACGGGATCGGGGCCGGATTGAGCAACGGGCGCTGGGCCAGTTCGCCTTCGACGCGCAGGGTCGAGGCCGGCGCCAGCACGGGCTCGATGGGCGAAACGGGCGCGCTGAATTCGAGCGGTGGTTTTAATTGCAGCGCATAGGCGGCAAACCGGTTGGTCTGCATGAACTCGTTGAAAACGGAGCCCAGAACTTCGCTGGACAATTCCAGCGAGCCGGAGGGTTCGGTCCAGCGGGAAGAGGGAGGTTCGGCAACGGCGGGTCGCAGCCGGAACGCGGACGCGAGATCCGCCGGATGCGGTACGGCAAAAAGGGTGGGGTCATCAAGCGCGAGAAGCACCCCGGCCTCTCCCATGAGTTGCAGCGCAGGAGCGCGGGTGGCCGGGCGCGGAATGATGGGCTGGCGCGCGCCGAAGGCGAATAATAACCCAACGTGCGCCGCGAAAATCAGCATCCCGACGGTCAACCACCGGCTGCGCGTCCAGGCAAGATTTCCGGGCTGATCGGTCCCGGCCGGCCCGGCGGATGAGGTGTCGGCAGCCGCCGGGTTCATGGTTCGGGGGGGAGGTTGACCGAGCGCGGCAGGGTGGCCAGCAGCGCATTGGTGATCCCGGCATCGCGTGCCAACAGCGTCAGGCGTATCAACTGGCCGTAGGTCACCGTTCTGTCGGCGTGGATGACGAGCGTGAGCGGCTCGCGCGCCTTGCGGGCGGCGCCGGCGAGGGCGGTTTTGAGTTGGTCTTCGGTGACCATTTGATTGGCGAAGTACAATCGCCCCTCGGCGTCCACCGCCATGGCCACGGTGGGTTGGTCCGTTCCCGGCAGACCATCGGCCCGCGGCGGGCGGATGACGACCCCCGGGGTATAGATCAGGCCGCCCAGCATCAGGAAGATGACCAGCAAAAACGCGACCGTCGCGTAGGGCGCCATGTCGAACGGTCCGCGCAGCAGCCGGTAATGGCGCGGGAATTTCATGCCGGGCAATCCCGGTGGGCGGGAAGGCAGGTGGGCGGCGTTGGTTTCGGAGGCAAGTTCATGACACCATTTTCCGGCGTTTGCCTTGGCTATTTCGAATGTCCATTCCCGTTCTCACTGAGGATGTTGACGATTTCGGCTCCGGAACGCTCCATGTCCAGCACGATCTTGTTGATGCGGCTCACGAGGTAGTTGTAGCCGGCGTGGACCGGGATGGCCACCGCAATGCCCGCGGCCGCGCAAATGAGCGACTGCCAGACGCCAGCTGACAGGGTGTTGAGGTGCGCGTACAGGCCGTCCGCCTGCAATTGCATGAAAATCCGGATGAAGCCGACGATGGTGCCCAGCAGGCCCAGGAGCGGAGCGATTTGCGCAATGGTCGCCAGCAGGTTCAGCCGTTCCTCCAGCAGCGGCACTTCGGTCAAGCCGGCCTCCTCCACCGCCTCCCGCACGCGCTCGCGTCCGCGGTCGCGGTTGAGAATGGCGGCCTTCACGATGCGGGCGACCGGGCCGGGCGTGGCGTCACAGATGGAAATGGCCTCGACCACGTTGTCGCGCTTGAGCACGGTCCGGACGCCGTTGAGGAACTCGGCGGAATTGATTTGCGAGCGGTGGCAATAGAGCACGCGCTCGATGAAGGTCGTGAGGGCGACGGCCGCGGCGAGCAGAATCAGCCAGATCACCGGGCCGCCCTGGGTCAGCAGCATTGGCATGAAGTTTTTATAGGCGGTTGGGCGACGGGTGACAAGTGACAAGTGACGAGTGACCGGAACCCCCGGCTTCCAAACTAATTTTTTTCTTGGCGTTCTCCGCGCCCGGGTGGATAGACTCGGACATGGAAAAACCCGACCAGCTCCGAGAATTGTTCCGCATGCAGCAGGCCCTCAACGAGCGCATCGGCGTCAAAACCGCCGGCCTGAGCGAAGCCGACCAGACCAAATGGGTCTTGAATTACTGCCGGGCAATGTCGCAGGAAATCGCCGAGCTCACCGACAGCGTGCCGTGGAAATGGTGGGCCAAATACCAGAAATTCGACGAGCAGAATGCCCGCGTCGAGGTGGTGGACCTGTTTCATTTCCTCATCAGTCTGGCGCAGGTGCTCGGCATGAGCGCCGACGACGTGTTCGCCGCCTACGTCAAGAAGAACGACGTGAACTTCAAACGGCAGGACAGCGGCTACACGCAGAAGGACGAGCACGACTCGAAGCATATTTGATCCGCGCGTGCGCCTGCCTCAAAGGCAAAAAATTTCTCGGCAACCGCCACCGACCGGCTAACATCAACTCGGAATGACCCGACCCGACAAAACTCGATCCCCCGGTGGCAACGTCCCGCCACGTTGGCGCCACGAGGTCGAGCGGGTGCTCATCACCGAGCCGCAGATCGCCCGCCGCATCCGCGGGCTGGCGCGCGAAATCGAACGCGATTTCCGCGGTCGCGAAATGGTGGTTGTCTCCCTGCTCAACGGCACGGTCCTGTTTCTGGCGGACCTCATCCGGCATTTGTCGCTGCCGCTGCGCCTGGATTTCATGGGCGTCTCCAGCTATGGCGCCGGCACGGAGTCGGGTGACCTGGTCTTCACCAAGGAACTGCGGCTGGACGTGCGCGGACGCGACGTGCTGCTCGTGGATGACATCCTGGATACCGGCAAGACCATCAGCCGGGTGCTGCCCAAGCTCCGCGCCCTCAAGCCGCGCCGGATTAAAATTTGCGTGCTGCTCGACAAACCCTCCCGCCGCGTCGAAGACATCGAGGCCGATTACGTCGGCTTTGAAATCCCCGATTTCTTCGTGGTCGGCTACGGCCTCGATTTCGCGGAGCGCTACCGGAACCTGCCGTTCGTCGGCATCTTGCATCCGCACATTTACAAGCAGGCCTGCCAGCGCGTGGGCGAAGCCTTCTGTCACGGCAAATAAATCATGGACCTCCGCTTCCTGAGTCTGCTCGGCTGGTTGACGATGATGGCCGCCGCGTGGCTGATTTCCTACGACCGCAAACGGTTCCCCTGGCGTACGGTCATCTGGGGCGTCGGCCTGCAATTCACCCTGGCCGTGCTGATATTAAAAATGCCCTGGGGCGGCGCGCTGTTCGAATTCGCCGGCAAGGTGATTCAAAAACTCATCCTGTTTTCCAATGAGGGCTGCAAATTTGTTTTTGGCCCCTTGGCGAATGAAGATCTGCTGACGGAAAAACTGGGTCCCGGCAACGCGGTGATTTTTGCCATCCTCGTCATGGGCACCATCATCATCGTGGCCTGCATTTCCTCGCTGCTGTATCACTGGGGCATCTTGCAGCGAATCGTGCGCGCCGTTGCCTGGGTGATGCGCACCATCATGCGGACCAGCGGCAGCGAAACGCTCTCCGCCTGCGCCAACATCTTCATGGGTCAAACCGAGGCGCCATTGATGATCCGGCCCTACGTTCCGCGCCTGACGCGCAGCGAATTGATGACCATCATGGTCTGCGGCATGGCGCACATCGCCGGCGGCGTCGCGGCCGTCTATGCGGACATGGGCCGGCGGGCAGGCTACCCGAACACCGCCGGACACCTGCTCGCCGCGTCGGTCTTGAACTGTCCCGCCGCCCTGCTGATCGCCAAGATCCTGCTGCCCGAAACCGAGAAAAGCGAAACCGCCGCCAGCGCGCCCGCCACCGTGCCGCGCACCACGGCCAATTCCATTGACGCCATCTGCCGCGGCGCGAGCGATGGCTTCAACCTCGCGCTGAATGTCATCGCCATGCTCATCGCGTTCATTGCCATGATTGCCCTGGCGAATTACGTCATCCAGTATCCGCAGACGCACTTTTTCGGCATGGCCGCTCCGGTGACCCTTCAGAAGTTTTTCGGCTGGGTTAACGCGCCGTTTGCCTGGCTGATGGGTGTGCCGGCGCACGATTGCGTCAAGGTCGGCCAGATTCTCGGCGAACGCGTCGTGCTGAACGAATTTGTCGGTTACCTCGACCTCACGACCAACGCGCCGGCATTGGCGCTCGACCCGCGGAGTTTCACCATCGCCACCTATGCGCTGTGCGGGTTCGCGAATTTCTCAAGCATCGCCATCCAGGTTGGCGGCATCGGCTCGCTCGCCCCCGAGCGCCGCAGCGAGATGGCCAAGATCGGGTTCCGCGCCATGTGCGGCGGCCTGCTGGCGGCTTACATGACCGCGTCGCTCGCCGGATTGTTGCTTTAACCATATGCCGGTCCGTTTGTCGCAATTGACGCGCCGGGAATTTCTGAAACGCGCGGCGCTGGCGGGCGCGGGTCTGGGGCTCGGGTCAGTCGCCGCTCCGAAATGTTACGCCGGTCTGTTCGGCAAGGGCCGGGACAAACACACCTTCGCCTTTTTCTCCGACACGCACATTGCTGCGGATGCCGCACTGACGCACAGCGGCGTCAACATGGCGGATAATCTGAGTGCCTGCGTGCGGGAACTCGCCGCCTGGCCGGTGCGGCCGGCCGCGGTAATCGTCAACGGCGACCTCGCGTTCACGTCCGGCCTGCCGGGCGATTACGCGACATTTGGTAGATTGTTTGAACCCGTCCGCGGGCTGGCGCCGGTTCATCTCACGCTCGGCAACCACGATGAGCGGGACCATTTCTGGCAGGCCTTCCCGCGCGATGCGTCAGAAGTAAAATCCGTACCGCAAAAACAGGTGGCGGTGTTCCGCAGCCAGCGGGCGAACTGGTTTCTGCTCGATTCGCTGGACGTGCCGGACACTGCCCCCGGCGAATATGGCGCTGCGCAGCTCGACTGGCTGGGACGCGAACTCGCGGCGCGGCCGGGCAAGCCGGCGATCCTCGTCGGCCATCATAACCTGCAGCCGCCGGGCGGCAAAACAGGTTTGAAGGATTCGGCGGCGTTGGAGGAATTGTTCGCGCGGCACCGGCAGGTGAAGGCGTACATTTTCGGGCACACGCACAACTGGCACGTGGAGACGCACCCGAGCGGCGTGCAGCTCGTCAACCTGCCGCCGACCGGCTATGTCTTCAAGGAAGGCCGTCCCAGCGGCTGGGTGCGGGTCACGCTGGCTCGCGAAGGCATGGAAGTCGAGTTGCGCGCGCTGGATGCAAACCATCCTGAACACGCGCAGATCAGGCAGCTCCCGTGGCGGGCGGATTGAAGAAGCTGGTGGGGCGAGCGTACGGTGCCTCCTCACCGCATAGGTGACACTTTATCCTCACCGCATGGGTTACACTTTTGGCTTCGGGCTGGGGGGTGGAGGTGAGCGCAGCGAACCGGAGCCCCAGCCCGAAACCAATACCACTCA
>DATJOW010000032.1:0-6032 GCA_035506715.1 Candidatus Acidiferrum sp.
TCATTCCTGGCTTCGCCGACCAGCTTATTGGCGCCAAGGCCGGGGACAAGCGAACGGTCACCGTGGATTTTTCGGCCGATTTTGCCACCAAGCAGCTCGCCGGTAAGAAAGGAACCTATGCGGTCGAGGTGGTCGAGGTGAAGGAAAAAATCTTGCCGCCGGTGGATGATGAGCTGGCCAAAAAGTATGACGCCGAAAACCTGGCGAAGCTCCGCGAGGGGGTGCGCCACGACCTGGAAAATGAATTGAAATATTCGCAAGGCAAGGCTGTCCGTGGCCAGATCGTCCGCGCATTGCTCAACGCCGCAAATTTCGACCTGCCGGAATCCGCCGTCGCGCACGAAACCCGCAACGTGGTCTATGACATCGTGCGCGAGAACACGCAGCGCGGTGTGGGGCGGGATTTGATTGAGAAGCAGAAGGACGAAATCTATTCCGCCGCGGCGCAAAGCGCCAAGGAACGCGTCAAGCTGGCCTTTTTGATCCAGCGCATTGCCGAGAAGGAAGGCATCCAGGTATCCCAAGACGAGGTGCTGAAACGCGCGCAGTCGCTCGCGACGGCATACCAGATTCCGCTGGATAAATTCATCAAGGACCTGCAGAAGCGCAACGGCGTGGCGGAGTTGTACGACCAGATCGCGCACGAAAAAGTGCTCGCGTTCCTCGAACAAAACGCCAAAATCGAGGAAGTTCCCGCGACTGGCGCGTAAATCCGGCGGCGCGGAGAGCCCGGCCGCAGCCTGGATTGCGGCGCGTGATTTTTATCCTCCGGCGTGGTCAAATTAACCAACCGGTTACCTCCGGGAGCACCGGTGCGTCTGAAGTTGGATGAATTTCGGCACAAGCCGTAAAATGTCAGTATCATGAAACGGTTCAGCGCTTTTTTTGTTTTCGCCGCCCTGTCGGCCGCGGCCCAGATGGATACCAACGCGCCGGCGTCCCCGGCGGGCACGAGCGCCATCGTCGCGCCGGCCGACACCAACGCGCCGGCTACGCCCATGGCCACAAACGAGGCGGTCGTGCCGACGAACCCAATGGCCACGGCGGTGACACGCCCGATGTCGCTGATGGACTGCATTCAGGAAGCCTTGCGCCACAACCTGGACGTGCAAATCTCGCGTTACAATCCGCAAATCCAGCTTTTCAACGTGCAGGCGACTTATGGCGGTTGGGATCCGACCCTGGATCTTTCCGGCACACACCTGCACAACGTCAGCGCCCCGACGATTCAAAATGGTGTGATCGTGGCGGGTTCATCCTCCGATCAAAACATCTTTACTCCGGATCTGAGCGGCACCTTGCCTTGGGGCATGACCTACGACCTCAACGGCACGGTCACGGACACCCGCAATCTCACCTTTTTGAATGTCTCGAACGCCTCTCCGGAAAGTGCCAGCGGTTCGGCGAGTGCAACGCTTACGCAGCCGTTGTTGAAGAACTTTTGGATCGACTCGACCCGGTTGAACCTTCGCCTGGCGAAGAATCAGCTCAAATCCGACGAGCAGGGATTGCGCCTGCAACTCATCAATTCCGTCGCGGCGGTCGAAAACGCGTACTACGAACTCATTTATGCCCGCGAAAATCTGCTGGTGCAGCAGGAGGCGCTCCATCTTGCCCAAACGCAGCTCGACCAGGACCGGCAGCGGGTGCAGATCGGTACGCTGGCCCAACTGGACGTCCAGCAAGACGAAGCCCAAGTCGCGACGAGCCAGGCCAATCTGATCGCCGCGCAGTACACGCTCGCCCAGGACCAGAACACGTTGAAGAACCTGCTCGCCGACACGAATTACACTTCCTGGCACGATTCGGACATTCGACCAACTGACGTGATTACCAACGCCCCGCGGCAACTGTTTGACCTGCAGGACAGTTGGAGCAAAGGCCTGACCGAACGCCCCGACCTGATCCAGTCGCGGTTGCAGGTGGAAGCGCAGGGCATCCAGTTGAAATTCGACTACAATCAGCTTTATCCCGAGCTCAATTTGAAAGGCAGCTACGGTTTCGTCGGCGGCGGGGCCAACTATAATGATGTGTTTAACATGGTCGGCAACCAAGACCATCCCTTTTATTCCTATGGTGGCGAACTGAAAATGCCCCTGAGCAATGCCAGCGCGCGCAATACCTACAAGGCCAACAAGATCACTTTGCAACAACTGCTGCTGAAGTTGAAGCAATTTGAGCAAAACGTCATGGTCCAGATTGACAATGCGCTTAAAAACGCCCAGTCCACCTACCAGAGCGTCGCCGCCACCCGCCAGGCGCGCATCTACGCCGAGGCCGCGCTCGATGCCGAGCAAAAAAAATACGCCGTCGGTAAAAGCACCACCTTCACCGTGCTGCAGCTGCAGAACAATTTGACCTCGGCGCGCTCCCAGGAAATCCGCGCGCTGGCCAATTACTACCAGGCCCTCGCCAACCTCGCCCAGCAGGAGGGCTCCACCCTGGAACGCAACCAGATCAACATCGAATTGCGGTAACGGCCGGGCTGCCGCCCGCCGGGCGGGCCCTGGCTACCAGAATTGCCAGGCGCCGCGCCACACCACCCACAGACCCAGCAGTAAGTTGGTGATCGCATGCGCCGTCATCGCGTCCCCCAGCCGGTTCTTCCGGAGCACCAGCCCTTGATACGCCGCGCCGCACAGGACGCCCGCCAGCCATTCGTTATGCGAAAAACCGAACACGGCGGCGGTGGCCAGAAACGGGATCCAGGAAAAATGATTGAGCGGGACGGATTGAAAATCCGGTTTGGCGAGATACCGATACACAAACGAGCGGTAAAAAACCTCCTCCAGCGGCGGCACGACAAGGGTCATGCCCCCAACGTGCACCGCAATAAAAAACCAGGCGAGGGCGGAGCCGGCGCCGAACACGTCGCCCGGATTTCCGGTTGCTCCTCCCTTGAAAAGTTTTGGATAGAACGGATCCAGACCGACCCACACCGCAAAAATTCCGACGCCCACTGCAACGGCCTCCCAACTCGCCGCCCAGCGCATTTCCGTCACATACGGCCGCATTTCCCGGATCAGCCAGAGGCCCACCAGCGTTTTGGCCAGGTAAAACCAGTACCGCGAGGCCTCGCCGAACTGACCCTGGCAGAAGGTCAATGCCAGAAATACGGCGAACGGCGCGACGCGGGCGAGCAGCGGCGAGGCGGCGAATGGCCGGCGCAACAACATCGGTTTACCTGTTTCGGGCCGGCCTGGCGGCGGCGGTTTGGATGCG
This sequence comes from Candidatus Acidiferrum sp., assembly GCA_035506715.1. Taxonomy (GTDB): domain Bacteria; phylum Verrucomicrobiota; class Verrucomicrobiia; order Limisphaerales; family UBA11358; genus UBA11358. The sequence continues at coordinate 3,223 of DATJOW010000032.1, forward strand.
ATTGCCAGATTTCGCGGGCTGGCTCACAGCCGGATGTTCCCCTCGAGTTCGCGAATCGCACGGCCGACCATGCGAAAATTAATGAGGTCGCTGTGCTCGACAAAGCCGGCCAGCATCGCCTTGTCGCAAACCGCGTTGACCATCCGGGGAATGCCGCCGCTGTAGTTGCGCACGCGCCAGAGGGCTGCCTTCGTGAACGTGGGCCGGCCCTTGGCGCCCGCCAGGCCGAGCCGGTGCTGGATGTACTGGGCCACCTCGGTGCCGGTCAGGGGCTGGAGGTGATAGCGCACCGTGATGCGTTGGCGCAACTGGCGCAGACGCGGACTGTTGAGCCGATCCCTCAGCTCCGGCTGGCCCAGGAGAATGATCTGCAGCAGCTTGCGGTTCTCCATCTCCAGGTTCGACAGCAGCCGCACCTGCTCGAGCAGTTCCTCGGTCAGATTTTGCGCCTCGTCGATGATCAGCACCGCGTCGCCGCACTGCTGGACCTGCTGGACCAGGAAATTGTTGATGGCCGCAATGGTGTCATGCCGGTCCAGCGCTTTGGCATCCAGGCCAAACTCCGTGGCGATGGCGCGCATCATTTCGTTCGCGCTCAGCACGGGGTTGGTAATCAGGGCGGTGGTGAAGTGGCTGTCCAACTGCCGCAGCATGGCCCGGCAGACCGTGGTCTTGCCCGCTCCCACCTCACCGGTGAGCTGCACATAGCCCTTGCGCTCGCGGATGCCGTAAAGCAAATGATTGATGGCTTCGCGATGCTTTTCGGTAAGAAAAAGAAAGCGCGGATTCGGCGTGATGTCGAAGGGCGGCAGCGTCAATCCGTAGTATTCGAGATACACACCAGCCTCTTAGCAAAAAACCCCGTGCCACGGCAAACAAAAAGGAGGGGGCACGACCCTCCCCGATCCTTGGCCGCAGGTTTGCCGGCCGGACCTAGGGGAAAGCGTGGGCAAGCGCCGGGAGCACCGGATTCATCCGGCAGAACCCGCCGGGGGCGGAACGGTCGCCGGTTGAAACCGTCGTTCCCGGCCAAAGATGCGAGCAGTCGTGGCGGCCAGGGGCTGGCGCCCCGGGACGCGAAGCTACCGCAACAGCTTGCGCGCTGCTGCCGTCAGCGCCTCCGCCTCTGCCATCGTGCCGATCGTGATTCGCAAATAATACCTTAGCCGCGGCAGGTCGAACCAGCGCACCAGGATCTTCCGGGCCCGCAACTGGCTCTGCCATTCAGCCGCCGGGAAGCGCGGCGGCCGGGCCAGGATGAAATTCGCCTGACTCGGCAAAACCCGGAAGCCAAGCAGCGTCAACGCACGTGACAGCCATTCGCGCGTGGCAATAATTTTTTTGAAATTCGCGCGGTAGTACGGCAAATCACCCAGGGTGGCCACCGCCGCCGCCTGGCCCAATCCGTTCACGTTGTAGCTGTCGCGGATTTTGTGCAATGCCGCAATGAGTTCCGGCCTCCCGACAAAATAACCGACCCGCTGGAAGCACAATGAATACGCCTTGGAGAACGTGCGCGCCACGAGCACGTGCGGAAATTGCAGCGCCAGTTTCATCGCGTTTTCCTCCGCGAAATCCACGTACGCTTCATCCAGCACCACCACCCCCTTTTGTAACCGGCAGAGGCCTTCCAGTTCCCTTGTCGAATAACCGCGCCCGCTCGGCGCGTTGGGCGTGGTCACAAATGTCAGTGCGGCGCGGAAATCCCAGACCCCATCGCGTTTCAATTCCGCGGGCCCCGGCAGCCGGAAATCCGGTTTGAGCGGCACCGGGTTTTTTGCCGCCCCGTGAATGTCCGCCAGCACCGGATACAGCGAATAGCTCGGCGTGAAGTATTGCACAATTTCGGAGGGGCGAGCTGTGCGAGTCCCTGTTCTTTCATGTGGCCGTCGTATAACTCTATCCGCCAAAACCGGCTCCACAAAACAACGCGTGGCCAAGGCCAGCAATTCATCCGAGCCGTTGCCGACGATGAGGTTCTCCGGTTGGCAGCGATGCAGCTTCGCCAGCCCCTCGCGCAGCCGTTCCGCCGTGGGATTGGGGTACAATCGCAGCCGCCCGTCCACCGCGGCCTTGACCGCCTTCAAAACTGTCGGCGAAGGCGGATACGGATTCTCGTTGGTGTTGAGCTTGATTAGCCCTTTGATCTTTGGCTGTTCGCCATAGACGTAGGGATGCAGGTCGCGCACCAGCGGGCGGATTAGGATTTTGGCATTGCGTGATGACATGGGTCAAATGGTCGTTCCTCGGAGGATTTTGGCGTTATCGGGCAGGGTGGCGAGCGTTTTCGGCCTGAAGTTCCGTGCGGATTTGCATGAGAATTTCGTAGTAGCGCCAGGCCACGGGTGCATTGGTCTCTTGATGGTGATCCGGCTTAAGCACCAGGTTGCCGGTCGCCAGCAAAACGTTTTTAACTGCGGGATTCTGCCGGACCTTCTCCTTTGTCGCAGCCACGATGAGGCGGTAGTGCTCGCCCGGGACGCTGGGGCGGTATTCCATGGGTTGGCCTTCAAATGTGACCCAGGTGATGCCCATCCGCTCCATGTTTTCACTCCCGAGATCGCCGGCATGTTTCGCCTCAAATCCCGTCATTTGTGCGACCTGTTCGCGGGTCCACCTCCATTGCAAACCGGGAAACCTGGCGCGCGGGTCGTCTTGATTCTCGGGGTATTTCATCATCTGCCAGAAACCTTCGAGACTGGCGTAATGTTGGCCGTGAAACGTGAACGGTGTGGCGGCAAAATTGGAAAGCAAACCCAGTTCGTTGCGCTTGGAGAGAATCACGTCGCCCGGCCCGGCGTCCTGGGGAA